>NZ_JAALDZ010000135.1:0-11876 GCF_014145125.1 Dietzia sp. CQ4
GACGGCGGCACCCGGGAGTCCGGGTGCCGCCGTCGGAGGAGTACCCGCGAGCGCGGGTACCAGGGGCGGATCAGGCCTGGCCGACCTCGAAACGGAGGAAGGCCGTCACCGTGGCGCCGGCCTCGGTGAGGAGCGCGCCGACGGTCTTCTTGCTGTCGGTGACGGACGGCTGGTCCAGGAGGACGACGTCCTTGTAGAAGCCGTTGAGACGACCCTCGACGATCTTCTGCAGAGCCTGCTCGGGCTTGCCCTCCTCGCGGGCGGTGGCCTCCGCGATCTCGCGCTCCTTGGCCACGATCTCGGCGGGCACCTCGTCGCGCGAGACGTACTGCGCCTTGAGCGCGGCGATCTGCATGGCGGCCGAGCGGGCGGCGGCCTCGGCGGACTCGCCCTCGCCCTGGTAGGCCACCATCACGCCGACGGCCGGCGGGAGGTCGGAGGAGCGCTTGTGGAGGTAGACCGCGACGGGGCCGTCGAGCTTGCCCACGCGACGCAGGACCAGCTTCTCGCCGGACTTGGCGGAGAACGAGACCACCGCGTCGGCGACCGTCGACCCGTCGAGCTCGGCGCCGTTGAGGGCGTCGAGGTCGGAGATGCCCTGGGAGGCGGCGACGTCGACGATCTTGTCGGCCAGCGCGATGAACTCGGCGCTCTTCGCCACGAAGTCGGTCTCGGAGTTGAGTTCGATCATGACACCGTCCTTGACGGCGACGAGGCCCTCGGCGGTGGTGCGCTCCGCACGCTTGCCCACGTCCTTGGCGCCCTTGATACGCAGGACCTCGACGGCCTTGTCGAAGTCGCCGTCGGTCTCCTCGAGTGCCTTCTTGCAGTCCATCATCCCGGAGCCGGTGAGCTCACGCAGACGCTTGACGTCGGCAGCGGTGTAGTTCGCCATGGTGGGGCGACCCTCCTAAAAAGAGTTCGTGATGTGTCGGAAGTTGTTGACGTCGGCCGGCGGGCGCGATCGACTCCACCCTAGACGCCTCGGCGCCGGGGGACCCTCGCCCACCGTCACCGACACGTCGGGCCCGGCCCCCGGGAGATCCCGCGTGGGGATCGTGGGCGGCCGGGCCCGACGTGCTCGAGCTGGTGGTGGGAGATCAGGCCTCGGTGGACTCGGCCGCGGGGGCCTCCGTCGCAGCGGGCTCGGCCTCGGCCGCGGGGGCGTCGGTCGCGGTGGCGTCGGCTGCGGGAGCCTCGGCCGCCGTCTCACCCTCGGGTGCCGCGGTCTCACCGGTCACCTGGTCGAGCTGCTCGGCCTCCCACTCGGCGAGAGGCTCGGCCTCCTCGCCGGTGGCCTTGCCCGCCTGTGAACGGGCCTTGAGGCCCTCGGCGACGGCCGAGGCGATGACCCGGGTCAGGACGCTGACCGAGCGGATCGCGTCGTCGTTGGCCGGGATCGGGTAGTCCACGAGGTCGGGATCACAGTTCGTGTCGAGCAGGGCCACGACCGGGATGTTGAGCTTGCGTGCCTCGCCGACGGCGATGTGCTCCTTGTTGGTGTCGACGATCCACACCACGGACGGCACCTTGGTCATGTCCCGCATGCCGCCGAGCGTGCGCGCCAACTTGGTCATCTCACGCGTGAGCATGAGAATCTCCTTCTTGGTACGGCCCTCGAACCCACCCGACTGCTCCATCGCCTCGAGCTCCTTGAGGCGGATGAGGCGCTGGTGCACGGTCTGGAAGTTGGTGAGCATGCCGCCCAGCCACCGCTGGTTGACGTACGGCATCCCGACCTTGGCGGCCTCTTCGGCGATGGCCTCCTGGGCCTGCTTCTTGGTGCCGACGAACAGGACCGTGCCGCCGTGGGCGACGGTCTCCTTGACGAACTCGTACGCCTGGTCGATGTACGTGAGCGTCTGCTGCAGGTCGATGATGTAGATGCCGTTGCGGTCGGTGAAGATGAACCGCCGCATCTTCGGGTTCCAACGACGGGTCTGGTGACCGAAGTGTGCGCCCGCGTCGAGCAGCTGCTTCATGGAGATAACTGCCATGGAAGTGTTGAGGGGCTCGTCCGGCTTGTAAGCAGCCGGACCGCGAGGCCCTCGTCCTCGCTTTCTGGTGTGTATCGGGTTACGCCCGAGAAACCGGGTGGTCTCGGGCCCTGGTGTCCGCACCGGACCGAACCCCCGACGAGCAGGGGCACCTACGGGTCCGGTGTCCGGTGAAGCCGGGGCTGTTCGGCCCAGGGTCCGGATGCTCCTCCCGTGGGAGGCGCAGGACACGCGAAGTCAATCGACGTCAGTCGACCGCATCGGCAATCATAACCCGCCCGCGCCCGCACTCCAACACGCGATCGATAGCCGTCCTACCCCTGTGGACCCTCGTGGACCCCGTCCACAGCGGGATCCTTCGGTCGGGTCACCCACCACGCCTCCGGGTCTACTCGATCCATGAGCCCCCCGACTCCGACCACCTACTCGCCGTGCCGCCGACCGACGGTGATCGCCTCGACGGCCGCGGCGGTGGCCGCCGCGGCGTTCGCGACCCTCGTCTCGGTCCCTCCCGCGGCCGCCGTCCCGGAGCCCCCTCGCCGGGACCTGAGGGGGCCGCTGCACGGTCCGGTGTCGGTGGTGACGCCCTTCGACCCTCCCGCCGAGCGCTGGCTGTCCGGCCATCGGGGGGTGGACCTGGCGGCGCCACCACTGACGACGATTCGTGCACCCGCCGGCGGCACGGTGCTGTTCGCGGGGCCTGTCGGCGGTCGTCCGGTGATCTCGATCGATCACGGCGCGGGTCTCCGCACGACCTACGAGCCGGTGCGGGCCACCGTGCGCACCGGCGCCGGCGTCACCACCGGGGACGCGGTGGGACATCTTCTCACCGGCCACGCCGGGTGCCCCGTCGACTCGTGCCTCCACTGGGGCGCGCGCCTGGCCTCGGGTGGGCCGTCGGGGGACGACGACTACATCGATCCGCTCAGCCTGCTGGCGGTCGATGCCAGGCCGATCCGCCTCAAGCCGACCCTTCCCGGCGACGGGGTCGGCTGACCCCTCCCCGGACCGAACCGGTCAGGCCCTCGGATGGGCGCCCCGGTAGGCGGCACGGAGCCGCTCCGCGGAGACGTGGGTATAGATCTGGGTGGTCGCCGGCGTCGAGTGACCCAGGAGTTCCTGGACGTGGCGGAGATCGGCTCCACCCTCGAGCAGGTGGGTGGCGCTGCTGTGGCGCAGTGCGTGGGGGGAGACCCGCGGCGATCCGGGAGTGGCGGACGTGACCTCGTTGACCACCCGTCGCGCCGCCCGGGGGTCGAGGCGCCCTCCGCGCGCCCCGAGGAGCAGGGCCGGACCCGAGGCGGCGGTGACCAGCGCGGGCCTGCCTCCGTCGAGCCAGGCGCGCAGCGCACGCTCGGCGGGCGGGCCGTAGGGGACCGCACGCTCCCTGTCGCCCTTACCGGTCACCCGCAGGAGTCGACGCCCGGTGTCGACGTCGTCCACGTCCGCCCCGCAGAGCTCGGCCACACGGACGCCGCACGAGTAGAGCAACTCCACGACCAGGCGGTCACGCAGGGCGATCGGGTCGCCCTCCGCGGCCCCGAGCTCGGCGGTCCGGATCGTCTCGGCGGCCTGAGCCCGATCGAGTACCTGGGGCAGGTGACGTTGCGCCCGGGGCGCCTCCAACCTGGCCGCCACGTCCGTGGGGAGCACACCTCTGCGGTAGGCCCACGTGCTGAACGACCGGGCGGCGGCCACGCGCCGGGCGATGGTCGACCGGGCCGCGCCGGCCCCGACCTGCGCGGCCAGCCAACCCCTGAGGGCCGGCAGGGTGAGGGCCGCGGCGAGATCGGTCACCCTGACCGGCCCGTCGCCGTCCGCTCCCAGATGCGCGATCAACGCCCGGACGTCGGAGCGGTACGAGCGAGCGGTGGCCTCCGAGCGCGACCGGCCGGTTCTCAGATCCTCGACGTAGTCGTCGATGACGTCCTCGAGTGGAGACCGGGCCTCGCCGTGGCTGTCGCCCGACCCGCCCGGATGTCCCATGGGTACCAATTGTCACTTGTGCCACCACGAGGCGCAAGGGGCGCCCTCATGTAACCATCTGGCCTGCGGCGCCGCTCGCACGGCCCTTACTCGGCGGGCGGCTTTCGGTCCTCGGGACTTGAAGTCTCCTCGGAGGCCTCGACTTCAGCGGTGCCGTCCGCAGTGTCAATGGCGGGTGAAACATCGTTGTCGACTTGAACATAGCCGTCCGCGTGATGCGCGAACGTGCCACGCGCCCCCGACTCCACAACGGCAGGGAGCCGATCCATCGCGGTTTTCAACTCCTCCTCGGTGTGGTACTTGATGGCGATCTTCAACGATCGAGCGCCACTCTTTGCCTCCTTGAAGGCGATGTCGACGCTGTTGGTCTGACCTCGCTTGAACAGTGTCTTCGCGGCGTCGTAAATGGCTGAAGCCGCGATACTCGCCCCGATGCTCATGACGGAATCCAGCATTAGGTCGAAGACGACTCTGAGAGCCGGGACTGCCGAGAGTTGGTACAACCGCTCGCCAGACGCCGACGGATCGAGAGCCCGGAGAAGGACGGCGGCCGCTCGTATCTCGTCATCCGTGAAGTGGTGTGCGTCCCCCGCGACCTTTACCGGGGTATCGACCGTCTCTTCACCGTCGAGCGGGTTCATGAAGGTGATGGACATGCCTCCGAGGCCATCGATGCCAGCTGCCCTCACCGCGCTTTGGTACGCCTCCCATCGAGTCTCGTCGACGTCGAACTCGACCCACGCTTCGAGATATCCCTCGTCGTTTCGCCGCGTTCCGCTGTCGACGTTAGACACGGAAACCGGGCGGGCCGAGTCATGCGCGATGGACACCGGGATGGTGCCGCTACGCACTACTTGTGCCAGTTCTTCGATCGTCTCCTCGGCCAACTGCATGCCGCCATATGCCTCGACCGGCCGGCTCGAAGCCAAGATTCCATGTGTGCGTACCGTAGTCACAGGGATCCTCTCTGTTTTCCCGAGATGGAGCGACAACCACAGGCTTGTTCGCTCGTGTGCGACATCCAAGGCGCTGGCGACCGGTGCGACCATCAGGACCATAACCCAAGGGTCTCAAAGCTGAGAACAGTGTCCACTGTCAACGTCGCCTCGCGCCCCGTGGTCACCAACCGCCCGGCGGTTCGGGAGAGCAGTTGGCAACCGCCTCTACTGTAGGGTCGCGATGAGGCCTTCAGCGGCCAACTGAGCCGAGTCTCGACTGCGATTCGGGCGGATCGTTCGACGTCCGGTGGGGATCGGCGCTGCACGAGTGCGCAGGCCCGTTTGCCCCTTACCATCCGCTTATAGGGTCGGATGGAAACCGGTCAGCGTCGAGATCCCTCACGTCGCGCGCGATCCACACTCGGAGGCATCGCGCAACTCTCTTCGGTCCGTCTTCAGCACTTCTGCGCCTGCCGTGACTCCACTGTCGCGTTCGCCCAGACATCCCGGACCTCGTTTGAAAGAACGCCTCTGGCAAGAGCGCCATTATCAGCGCGCTGCGGCTCTCGACGTTTCCCGCGTCTGGTCGACCGACAGTTTAGTTCGCCGCTGAACGTGACCTCGACGGTCGGGAGAGGCCGGTCGTGCAGGTCGAAGTGACGGCTAGGTAAGGGTTCTGACCGAAATTGGGAAGGCCGTTTTCCTGGCTGAGGTCCTCCACGCCCATGAGAACTTGATTCGCACCACCAGCGTCGCGACCGACCTGGACGTACCACGACGGAGCGTCACCAGCTGGTCGGTCTCCGAGAGCGTTGCCGAGGACCCGGAACCAGCTTTGCGCCGAAGGATTTCGCACGTCTACAGTCCGACGCTTCGCGATGCTGTGCGAGACCTTGACGGTGGCGAACAGTCGCAACTGCACGACGTCTTGAAAAACTTGATCGGTTCCGATCACGATGCCAAGCCCGGATTCGAGAGTGCGGACACCATGTCGCCCACGAGCGGGGCGAACCACCCGCTCGCGGTGGGCACGCGCGATGCCATCCAGGGCTTCTTCACCTGGACGACCCCGCCCAATCCTGAGCACATTTTTGGCTTGAAACAGCAGTACCTGGAGTTCCATCGTATTGCTCGACTTCTGAGAATCCAGTTTCAGCCCAATTGAGCACGCACAACTGTGGGTTGTCGACCGCGACCACGCCCGCGCCGTCATCCACAGCTCCCTGGGGCGGGACGAAGGGGGTGCACTGCTCAACGGCCTCACCGGGCACCCCACAAAGGAAACGCGCAGACTTGGAAAAATCCTCTCCGCAACCACCACTCCGCAGCCAGTTAGTCGACAACGACTGACCGAAGCGATGGTGATGACCACGAACCGTAGACCCTTTGCAGCTCGCGGAAGGTGCGAGGTCAGATCCTAGCTCGCAGCTAGACTGAATTAGTGATCAGCCAGCAGGAAGTCGAGGACAGTCTCCGCCTAGGCTATGAATCTCGCTCGTTCGAGGTCAAAGGACCGGGGACCATCACCGATAAGCAATACGTCGCCCGCGTAGTGCGGGCCGCGATGGCAATGGGGAACCTGCGCGACGGCGGCCAGGTGTGCCTCGGCATTGACGACGACCAGATGACCGCGATGACACCGGGCCTTCCCCTTGGTCAGGCGAACGAGTGGACCGACTACGACAACGTGAACGACCAGTTCGCTAAGTACAGCGACCCGCCAGTCACCTTTCACCTCCACTGCTTCAGGCTCAGTTCCGGCGCCACCGTCGTCATCATCGATGTTGAGGAATTCGACATCGACCTGCACATCTGCAAGAAGGACTACCCCGTCGTCCTTCAAGCAGGTCAGACCTACGTCCGGCCCCGCGGAAAACCGCAGTCCAGCCCTGTTCCTTCGCTGGTCGACATGCGCGACCTTCACAACTTGGCCATCGATAAGGGCGTCCGAGAGTACTTCCGGCGCTCGGAGCACGCGAGCGCACCGTTCACGTTCACAGCGCCGCCAACCCCCGAGATGCTGGACACCGCCGCGTTCGACCTCGAGGCGGTCGAAGCGTGGGCGGTACCGTCATCGGTCGACAACCCCATCGAAGGTGCCCTAGGCGCAGGCATCGTCCGGCCCGCTTACACCGACGTTTCGGTTCGCCCCGGCCCGTACGACCCCGACCGCATCCGTTCAGACGAGCTCCAGTCGTTCGTCGCAATGCAAGCCGTCCGGCTTCGCGGCTGGCCGGTTCCGATGGTTAGCAGCCGCGACCGGGTCGCCCATCACGGAAACTGGGTCGGGCAGGACCTGCAGGCCGACGTGACGCCACACGTCGAGTCATGGCGGGTCTTTTCCAGCGGCCATTTTCTCCAGCGCCGGGTCATCGTCACCGATCTGCGCGACGCCACCGAACTGCGGCCCGAAGACCCTGCGGCCACCGGAGCGGTCGCGGTCTGGGACATCCTGCTGTACCTGGTGGAGGTCGCCGAGCTCGGCGCCCGCTACGCCAGTGCTCTGGGGGTCGAAACCGTCAGCATCGACGTCAGCCTGAAGAACATCGACGGCCGCGAACTCATCTCCGGCGAGAGGAGGCGACAGCTTCACGGTCCCTACGTGACTCATGCTGCAACGCTCACCGCGAACGTCGTGCTGAAGTCGCCCGCACTATTGGCCACCCCCAGGGCTGTAGGCGTCGATCTCACCCAACAGATCCTGCGGAAGTTCGGACTCAACGTGGCCGACAAGACCCTAATGGATCTCCAGGACAACATCCTCGACAAAACCAACCTCAACCATTAATTGGACTTAGACGAGGGCGTGATAGAAGTCCCGAGCCGTCAATGCGTGCTCAATAAACAGGCGCATGGACGGCAAAAGCACCGGAACCTCGGTGACATTGTCGACATCGAATTCCAGCCACGACATCAGGCCCACATGCGGAAACGACGGGTCCGTTTAGACCGTGGCCGACACCGTCCAACGTGGTTCCGACGAATCCGACCCCCTACAAAATCGCCCCCAGAACCCGACGATGACAACAGTGAAAGCATCCGACTCGAAAGACGCACCGGTGCGGACGCTCTCCACAAGAGTCAGCCCACCGGGATCGAAGAATGGAGGCCGCCACCCGCTGACCTCAACCACCCTTCGGGACCGCGCACTGCCGCGCCCGTGGAAAGCAGCCGAAGAGTACCGCCCTCGTGGTGGCGACGCCGTCCTCGCGGACGCCACGATCTCCGCCGGCGCGGCCGCGCAAAATCGGCTGATGATCGACGTTGAAGTCCTCCAGCGTCTTAATCTGTGGGAAGCGTGCAGCCCGAGTGCGGACCTGGATGCCGGAGGCTTCCCGGTCGGCGAACTCCTCGTAGGTCCAACCCTCTTCGCGGGCGGTATCGGCGAGATCGGCGCACACGCTGGTAATGGTCGGTGCCTTGAGGACCCGAGCGGCGTAGGCGACCTGGGAAGTGGCGTCGTTGCTCATGCCGGTACCTCCGAGCCCAGGGCCACGCCACCGGGGAAGTTGACGTCGCAGAGGTCGTCGTAGTCGCTCAGCGAGCGCACCACCGGATCGGTGAACGAGCTCGTCGCAGGTTGCTGGCGGACCCGGTCCCAGTACTCGACTCGCAGCTGCTTAGCCAGCTCCACATGCTCCGGGCTGGTCACTGTGCCCCGGCGGGACCAGCTGCGGTGGTGCTCGGCCGCCACGTCCCCCGCGCAGGTCACCGCGACCGTCTGCAGGCCGGCGACGACCTCGACCAGCCGCCCGATCACCCGGGGGTCGACCGAGTAGTCCACCGAGTCGATACGGACGTAGTAATCCCGTGCCAACCTCACCTTTGAGCGAATTCCGGTGGTTGGAGCGATCGGCGGCAGGTCGAACATGCGGCCCCGGTCCTCCGCGAGCGCATCCACGGGGCGAGCACCGAGCACCCGCACAGTGCGATTATTGGCCGTGGCCCGCCACTGGGTCAGCTGGGCATTGAAGTCGTCGGGGCCGGCGAACTGCCGGCCCGCCAAGAACGACCCGCTGAGGTAGCCGTTATGGCGTTCCACCATGCCCTTGAACTCCGGGTCCCGAGGCGGGGCGATCACCAGCTTCGATGACAACGTCCCGGCGAACGCTACTGCGCCGATGGTCGGCTTGCCCGCCGAGGTGGCGATCGCCGACTCGCGGTCCCACCACAGGCGGTGGGTCACCGCACCGAGCTGGCCCATCAGCAGCCACATCCCAGCTAGAAAGTCCCCGGCCGTGCGAGAGGTAATCAACGTCGCGGAGATGAACCGCGAGAACGCCAACGTCATCACCAACACCGGCGTCTGGGCAATCTGGCCACCACCCAACGGGATCGGCGTCTTCGGGAACCACAAATCGCACTGCGTCGTATCGCCTGGCTTGTGCTCAATCCGGTCCGCCGGGTCCACCCCGCAGTACTCCGGACGGATCGCCCGCACACGGTCCTTCAGGACCGTCATCGAGTGCGGCCACCCGATCCGCTCGGCGATCACCGTGGCCGACATCGTCGGGTACTCCGCCAGGAGCTTGCGGATCTCCGGCTAAAAGGCGTCGACCAACGATCCCTTGCGCGCCCGCGTGTACTGCGGCGGCTCAGTCGAGGCCAGCGCCGCGCGCACCGTATTCCTCGCTATCCCTAACCTCCTCGAGATCTCCTTGATCGGAACCCCTTCGCTGTTGTGCAAGCGACGCATCTCGGCCCACTGCTCCACTGCAATCACCTTCCCAGGGTCGGGAGGGGTCAAACTTCACCCGTCAACCGGGGGTCAGTATTCACGCGCCGTCGACACCGAGAACTCCGCACACTCAGCACGGGGCGGAAAGTGCACCTCGGCGGGCGACAACTACGTTCACTGTTGCCTCGAAAAGCTACCTGTACCCGCGCGGGCTCACGTCGATGTCCGGCCTGCCGAGGATGTACTTGGACACGATCTAGAGCACTCACGGCGGAACGAGCCGCCATGGAGTTCTTGGATGTTGTCACGTCTCCGGTGGTTAGGGTCAAAGACGATGTCGGACCGTTCAAACTGCGGAGGCGTTGACCGCAACGGGATCACGATAAGCGAGCCAACTGGATGCGTCCTTTCGCTCCAATTCAGCGGCCGCACTACGCGCACTCGAAGCTAGCGCTGACCGTGCACGCGTCTTGCTCATGCTCGCAAGCGCTACCCGTTGCCCGTGGGACAGCCCTCGCACCGCCCGAGTGCGAGATCGTCGCTGGCCCAATCGTGGACCGCCCGGGTGATCGTGGCAGGGTCGTCCAGGTCGACCGACTTGTAGATGTGGCCGACCAGATCCGTCGGCATCTTGTCGATTGACGAGTCTTTAAGCAGCAGGCATCGTCGACCGGCCATCAGCATGGCGCCGACCTCGATGACCAGGTTGTAGTTCATCCCACGGCCGCGGCGGTCCTCGAAGAACGCGACACCGTAATTGCTCGACCACATGTAGGCCTGCACGTTCCCCCACAGATCGTCCACGAGCGCCCGCTGGGACGCCAGCAGGAAGCGCAGACCGTGGCCGCCGAGCGCGACTTCCGCAGCCTCCAGGGCCCCCGCCACGGGGTCGGGACCATTTGGCTCCTCGTGGCCCATGGGAAAGCGGGTCATACCGAACACGTGGCTGGCAGACGGTGAGAACTTCGTGAAGTCGGCGACCGGCCGCACGAGCTGTGGCGGCGCTAGAGAGGCTGGGATCAGCGGGTGTCGCATGTGGCCGAGGTCAGCGCCACCCGGCAAAGACTCGGCCAGCAGCGCGGCGGCGTCCGCACCGATGAGCTCCGCGATCCGCTTCTTGCCTAGTGGAGTCAGCCGCCAGGCGCCGTGCGCCCTGGCGGGTGTGACCCGCCCGTTGTTCCTGAGAGTGCTTAACACGTTGCCAATTTTGGCGGGCGGCGGAAGGGCAGTTTCGAGGAAAAGGTCCATTACGGCGCGCCCAGTGAACGTGTCGTCATCCGAGCGCCCGGAGGCTATCGAAGCCAGCACGACCACCTGTTCGGAGATCGGCATCCGCTGAACGCGGACGCCGACCGCCTTGTCGGTCACTCAGCGCCCCCGTTGGAACTCGCTTTCTTTGTCGACTTCCGGGTGCGGCGCGGTTTTGGGGTGTCCTCGAAGTTGGAGTCGATCGCCTTCTTGCCGGTACGTGGGATGTAGAAGCGGGTGGCGTCGTGGCCCTCTGGCGCGATAAGGCTCAAGTTAGTTGCGGTCGCCCAGTCACGAGCGTAGTTGCCCGGCATGTCTTCCCGCGCCGCGAGGAGGGCGGACCTTACCTCGTCGCGGTTGAAATCCGTGGCGCCCTTGATGGCCGTAAGGTAGAAGCCCGTAGCACAGATTTTGTGCGGGAACGTCTTGGCTCCGGAGTCGTCAAGGAACTCGCCCAGGGTCATCCGCTCATCCCACTTGAGGCCACGGCCACCGCTGTCTTCATCCATACCGCCGCCACCACCGCCGCTACTACCGGCCGGATCGCCACCACCCGGCCGGGGCACAGGGACGCCAACCAGCAGCCCGATTACAGCGTTCATGGTGCGCTCGTCGACCCCGCGCTCGATCGAGACGCCAGGCCCGGTCACCTTCACGGTCGCGGGCAAGTCGGCGGTTCTGGCGCCCTCGGTTTCATCAGTCATGCCTACATGAAACCATCTCCATGTATACACAACAAGACCTCGTGTAGACGTGCTGAGATGCACGATGTCGACATCCGGGTTCGCGGCAGGTCTGTCACCGCAGGCGCATCGGTGCGCTGCTGCTGTAAGCCTTGGTGCCCGGCCCAAAACTCTTGCCAAGTCCGGTGCAACGGGTGCGCCATTTGGTCCACACCCTCCGGCTTTGGCCGGCACCTAGGACTGCACCGTGGACTCCCCGCAGGATCGTCCTGCGGTGGAGCCCTCGACAACGTCGCCTATCTCTGAACCTCCCTGGATCTGTCGGAGGGTTCCGATCTAACAAGGA
>NZ_JAALDZ010000136.1:0-8094 GCF_014145125.1 Dietzia sp. CQ4
CCAGGGTCGACGCACACCGTGGGCACCACCGCTCCCGTGCGCACCCGCACCCAGCGCACTCGAGGGGGATCACGAGATCCGCCAGGGCCGCGGCCCACCCGGGTCCACGTGGGCGCCCCCGTCTCCCGCCGGCCCCCGTCGGCACCGGGTCAGCCCGCGACGACCGGGTCCGCCCGGATGGCGGCCAGTCCGTTGATCTCCCGCCAGTAGCGATCCCCGGTCTCGGCCTCCGTGTCGAGCCTCAGGAGGGACCGCTGGTCCACCACGTACACCTCGGGGCCCGCCGCGGCGATCGCCGTGACCGGTCCGGCGATGTTGCGCTGCGACAACGGTGTGGTGATCGCGCCGTCGACGGTGATCGTCGTGACCGGTGCCTCGCTGGTGTCACGGCCCACGACGATCGTGGACCGGTCACGCCACGCCACGACGGTGGCCGACTCCCCCAACGCCCGGCCGATCTGCCGGAAGGTGCCGGCCAGCGGTTGCCCGGTCTCCGCCGAGAGGGCGCCGATGAACACCTTGCCGTCGACCACCACCGCCAGCTGGGCCCCGGACTGGTCGATCCGCAGCCCCGTGACCCGCGACCCCAGTGCGCGGATCGGGGCACCGTCCATCTCCTGGACCGACGGGGCGTCACCTCCCGCGCCGACCCGCACCAGCCTGGCGTCGTCGGCCATCACCCAGGCCCGTCCGTCCACGGGGTGGAACGTGGGTCCGGTCAGGGTCCGGGCGGACAGGGCCTCGGCGGGCTCGCCGTCGATCGCCCCGATCAGCAGCCTCTGGGGCCCCGCGCGGTCCTCTCCGGCGACGACCGCCAGCGCCCTGCCGTCGTTAGACATGGTCGCGCTCCGTCCCCCGCGGACCTCCGACCAGGGACCTCCGGCCGGCCGGGCGCCGGTCGCCTCGAGCCGCACCAGGCCATCGGCGGCCGTGAGCGCGTTGCGCATGGGCTCCACCGGCGGGTAGGGGTCGAACGTCCGGACGTCCTCCGTCGTCCACCCGTCCACGAAGCGCTCGTCCAGGGGCGCGCCGTCCCGTTCGAGTCGGTACGGACCGGGCACATCCGCGCGGGCCAGGGTCCACACGACCTGGGCGGCGAACTGTGTGGTGGCCTGGCTGCTCAGCACCGGGAGTCCGGTGAAGTCGATGGAGGTCCCGCTGACGTCCTCCCCCTCGGTGGTCTCGTCGGGGCGGACCGACACCGAGGAGGGGACCCGGGACAGCACGGCGGACTCGAGCCCGGGGCGGGGCCCGGTGGCGAGCAGGTTGACCAGCGAGAAACCCAGGTCGGTCCGGTCCGCGGCCGTCCACCGCGTGTCGGGGACCAGCGAGTCCCCGGATCCGGAGAGGAAGAACAGGTCACGCTGGGCGTAGGTGGAGACGAACTCGGTCCGTTCGATCACGACCCCCGGGGGCAACCGGTCGATGCGCCACTGGCCGTCCCGCCGGGCCAGGCCGATGGTCACCTCCAGCTGCCCCACGTCCTCCCTGAAGATGCCGCCGGGGTCGAGTGAGCCGACCTTCTCGGCGCGCAGCGTGTACTCGGCCCGGTCCGCGCCCCGTCCACCCTCCGCGCTGAGGTCCGCCCGGAGGACGATCGTCGTCTCGGCGGAGTCGTCCCAGGTCTCGGCCGCCTCCGGGGTGAGGAACTGACGGGCCGCCGCGTGTCGCTGGTCGGCGATCGCGGCCGCCTTGAGAAAGTCCCGGACGAGGAGGTCCGGCTCCTGGTCGGGCACCGGGGTGGGGACGGCCAGGCCGGCCCCGGACGGCGAGAAGGTGTCGATGACCTGGGGCGACGACGACGAGGGCAGCGTCGCGCACCCGGTGGCACCGAGCGCGGCCACGCAGACCAGCGCCACCGCCGCGACCAGAGCCCGCACACGGTTCACGAGCGGGCCTCCTCGGTCCCGGGGACGCGGTCCAGCGGGGTCGGCGACCCGGTGCTCACCAGCCGCGCCTCGTCCTCCGGGGTCAACGGCAGCGGGCTCGAGGTGAGGGTGCCCCCGTGGCGCCGGGGGATGGTCAGCCGGAAGCACGACCCCTCCCCGGGGCTGCCCCAGCAGTCCAGCCGGCCGCCGTGCAGCTTGGCGTCCTCGAGCGCGATCGCCAGACCGAGTCCGGTCCCGCCCGACCGACGGACCCGGGAGGGATCCGCCCGCCAGAAGCGGTTGAACACGAGCGACTCCTCGCCGGGCTTGAGCCCCACGCCGTGATCGCGCACCGAGACCGCGAGCGCCGCCTCGGACCCGCGGAGGGTCACCCGGACGGGCTTGGACTCCGAGTGGTCGAGTGCGTTGGCCACCAGGTTGCGCAGGATGCGCTCCACCCGTCGGGAGTCCACCTCGGCCACCACCGGCTCGGCCGGCATGTCCAGCTCGACCTGTACGCCCGCCGACTCCGCGATGTGCGACACGGTGGACACCGCGTCCTCGACCGCCCCCCGCACGTCCAGCGCGGTCACCGAGAGCTCTGCCATTCCGGCGTCGTGGCGGGAGACCTCCAGGAGGTCGGTGAGAAGGCTCTCGAACCGGTCGAGTTCGGACTCCAGCAGCTCGACGGCCCGCTTGGTCGGGGGGTCGAGGTCACCGGCGGAGTCGGAGATGATGTCCGCCGCCATCCGGACGGTGGTCAGCGGGGTGCGCAGCTCGTGGGAGACGTCCGAGGTGAAACGCTTCTGCAGGTCGCCGAACTCCTCCAGCTGGGTGATCTGGTCGGACAGGCTCTGTGCCATGTCGTTGAACGCCATCGCCAGTCGGGCGACGTCGTCCTCTCCCCGGATCACCATCCGTTCCTTGAGGTGACCGTTGGCGAACCGCTGCGCGATCGACGCCGCCTGGCGGACCGGCAGCACCACCTGCCGTGCGACCATCCACGCGATCGCCGCACTGAGCACGATGATCGCCAGGCCGGCGGTCGCGACGATCCCGCGCATGATCCCGAGCGTCTGTTCCTCGGCGATGAGCGGATAGACCAGGTAGAGCTCGAGCCCGGGGATCGACGAGTCCGTCGGCGTCCCGATGATCAGCGCCTTGGCGGGCTCTCCACGGAAATCGACCGTGACGTACTGGTAGGCGACCCGGCCCCGCTGGACCAGAGACTGCAACTCCGGGGGCACCTGCGAGTCGGCCGGGCTGACGACCTGCCCGCGCCCGGTCTGGTCGGGCACCACCAGGATCGGGTCGAAGGTGCCCGCGTGCACCGACTCCCCGTCGGAGGCGATGCCCCGCTCCCCCAGTGCGCTGCGCGCCTGGTCGAGGCGGGACTGCTCACTGGTCCCCTCGTCGGTCGCGGCGATCTGCGCCTCGACGGTGACCCGCAGCCGGCCCGCCTGCTCGACCGCGGCGTCAAGTTTGGTCGAGAGCAACTGCGCGGCCATCTGGCTCTGCAGCATGAACGCGATCGTGAGGATCACGCCCATGGACAGCGCGAGGGTCGAGGTGACCACCCGGAGCTGGAGGGATCGCCGCCACATGCGCGCGAACCGCATCCCCAGGACGGTGAGGTCCAGATCCCGGATCCGCTCCAGGAGGGTCGACGACGAGTCGGTCATGTCCCGGGTGTCGCGCTCGTCGCCGGAGGACGCCGCCGCGTCGTCCGGGCGACGTGCGGTCACGAGACCGGACCGGCCTTGTACCCGACTCCGCGCACGGTGAGGACGACCTCGGGGTTCTCCGGGTCCTTCTCGATCTTCGCGCGCAGGCGCTGGACGTGCACGTTGACCAGCCGGGTGTCGGCCGAGTGACGGTAGCCCCAGACGTGTTCGAGCAGGACCTCGCGGGTGAAGACCTGGCGGGGCTTGCGGGCGAGCTCCACCAACAGGTCGAACTCCAACGGCGTGAGCGGGATCGGCGTGCCCTCACGCGTCACGGTGTGGGCGGGCACGTCGATCGTCACATCACCGATGTGCAGGAGTTCACTCGGCTCGTCCTCACCCCGGCGCAGACGCGCCCGGATGCGGGCCACGAGCTCCTTGGGCTTGAACGGCTTCATGATGTAGTCGTCGGCTCCGGACTCCAACCCCAGGACCACGTCCACCGTGTCCGTCTTGGCCGTGAGCATGACGATCGGCACCCTGGACTCGCCGCGGATGTCCCGACACACGTCGATCCCGCTCCGGCCCGGGAGCATGAGGTCGAGCAGGACCAGATCGGGCTGGACCGCCCGGAAGGTCTCGATGGCCTGGACGCCGTCGCCCACGACCTCGGTCTCGAACCCCTCGCCCCGCAGGACGATGGTGAGCATCTCTGCCAGTGCGGCGTCGTCGTCGACGACGAGGATCTTCGGGGTCATTGTCACCACTTGTGTCGGCGTGAGTGTCGGCATGTGTCCATGGAGACCTTACCCGGCCGCACCGACGGGCCGGGCCCACGGCTCGGCTCGGTGGCCGGGGAATCCGTGGCGCCGACGGCTCACGAGCCGACCACGAGGTCCGCCAACCGCCGCACGTCGGGGTCGACGCCCAGCACCCGCCAGGGCGAGCGCCATGCGGAGGCGGCGAGCCGACGGTAGGCCTCCCCCGTCGCCGTCTGGAGGGCGGCGTCCCTCTCGTAGCGGTCCCGGGTCCGGGCCGGGTCCGCCGTCTCCCGGGCGCCGGCCCTCTCGGCGGCCAGTGCGGTCGGCGTGTCCAGCAGGATCTGCAGGTCCGGCAGCGGCAGACCGAGTCGGTCGAACTCGAGCTCACCGATCCAGCGGATCACCTCCGCCTCCCGCCCGGGTCCGAGCCGGGCCGCCGTGTAGGCGGCGTTGGAGGCCACGTACCGGTCGAGCAGGACCACGTCGTGGGAGGCGGCCAGTTCGCGGAGCTCGGCGAGGGCCGCGTGCCGGTCCAGGGCGAACAGCAACGCCATCGCGTGCGGGGAGTCGGCCGTACCGGCCTGGCCGCCGTGCAGGGCGTCGGCGGCCAGGTCGGCGTGCAGGGTCCCGTACCGGGGGAACGCCAAACGCCCGACCGACACACCCCGGTCGGTGAGCTCACAGACCAGGGCGGTCGTCAGGGTGTTCTTGCCCGCGCCGTCGAGCCCCTCGACGACGACCAGACGCGCGACCACCTTCGGTCCGGCTCAGTACCGGTAGTGGTCGGGCTTGTACGGGCCCTCGACGTCCACACCGATGTACTCGGCCTGGTCCTTGGCGAGCGTGGTGAGCGATCCACCGAGTGCCTCGACGTGCAGGCGCGCGACCTTCTCGTCGAGGATCTTGGGCAGCAGGTGGACGCCGATCGGGTACTGGTCGGCCTTGCTGAACAGCTCGATCTGGGCGATCACCTGGTCGGAGAAGCTGTTGGACATCACGAACGACGGGTGGCCGGTGGCGTTGCCGAGGTTGAGCAGACGCCCCTCCGACAGCACGATGATCGAGCGGCCGTCGGAGTCGAAGACGAACTCGTCGACCTGCGGCTTGATGTTGATGCGGGTGACGTCCGCCGCGGACTCCAGTCCGGCCATGTCGATCTCGTTGTCGAAGTGGCCGATGTTGCCCAGGATCGCCTTGTTCTTCATCCGCTTCATGTGGTCGAAGGTGATGATGTCCTTGTTGCCGGTGGCCGTGATGATGATGTCGGCCGCCTCGATGGCCTCGTCCACGGTCACCACGTCGAAGCCGTCCATGAGGGCCTGCAGCGCGTTGATCGGGTCGATCTCGGTGACCTGGACGCGCGCGCCCTGGCCGGCGAGGGCCTCGGCGCACCCCTTGCCCACGTCGCCGTAACCGCACACCAGGGCCTTCTTGCCGCCGATGAGGGCGTCGGTGCCGCGGTTGATGCCGTCCAGCAACGAGTGGCGGGTGCCGTACTTGTTGTCGAACTTGCTCTTGGTGACCGCGTCGTTGACGTTGATCGCCGGGAACGGCAGCACACCCTCGGCGTGGAAGTGGTACAGGCGGTGCACGCCGGTGGTGGTCTCCTCGGTGACGCCCTGGACCGACTCGGCGATGGCCGTGTACTTGCCCGGGTGGGCCGGCACGGACTCGCGCAGCAGCGCGTGGAAGACCTTCTCCTCCGCCGACCAGGCGGAGTCGTCCGACGGCACGGCCCCGGCCTGCTCGAACTCCTTGCCCTTGATCACGAGCATGGTGGCGTCGCCACCGTCGTCGAGGATCATGTTGGGATCGGTGCCGGGCCAGGTCATGATCTGCTCCGTGCACCACCAGTACTCGGCGAGCGTCTCGCCCTTCCACGCGAACACCGGCACGCCGGACGGGGCCTCGGGCGTGCCCTCCGGGCCCACGACGACGGCGGCGGCCGCCTCGTCCTGCGTGGAGAAGATGTTGCACGAGGCCCACCGGACCTCCGCGCCCAGCGCGGTCAGCGTCTCGATCAACACGGCGGTCTGCACCGTCATGTGGATGGACCCGGCGATCCGGGCCCCCGCCAGCGGCTGCTCCGCCCCGTACTCCTCACGCAGCGCCATGAGGCCGGGCATCTCGTGCTCGGCCAGACGGATCTGCTTGCGGCCCGCCTCCGCCAGCGACAGATCCGCCACCTTGAACTCGACACCGTTGACGGACTGCACGTGCAGATCAGCGGACATGTGTGCGACCAGCTCCTCGTAGTTCGGAAAAGACTTCCGCACCACACTAGCGGGGAGCTCTACCGCTACGCCGTCCCCGTCTCCGGACCGCCGACCCGGGTGCGGAAGACGGTGGCCCCGTCGGCGCCCTCCAGCTCCACCACCGGCGTCGAGGCGGGGACCCACACCGCGTGGCCGGGCCCCAGCGTCTCCGTGGTCCCGTTCTCCGACACGCACACCCGGCCGGAGGTACACAACAGGACCTCCGGGCCGTCGGTCCGGTAGGTGACGGGGCCGGTGCCGGCGGGGAGCACGATGCGCGAGAGCGCGAAGTCGGGCTCGGGCGTGGGGTAGTCCACCTCCCCGGGGATCCCGCGATCGGCGGGGACCGGCCGCACCGTGGGGTCCGCGAGCGGGTCGAACGCGAGCACCCGCATCAGCTCCGGGACGTCGACGTGCTTGGGTGTCAGGCCCCCGCGCAGGACGTTGTCCGAGTTGGCCATGACCTCCACCCCGACTCCGCGGAGATAGGCGTGGAGCTGACCGGGGCCCAGGTACACGGCCTGCCCCGGCCGGAGCACCACCCTGTTGAGCAGCAGGGCACCCAGGACACCGGGATCCGTGGGGTACCGCTCGGCGAGCTCGACCACGGTCGTGGCCTCGTTCGACCACGCGCCGGAGACACCCTCCGCGGTGAGGTACCCCACGGCGCCGGTGACCAGGTCCGCCACCACCGTCTCCAACGCCATGTGCGGCATCGTCACGAAGGTGGTGAACACCGCACGGAGGCCCTCCGCGTCCGGCTGGCCGTCCAGCATGTCGCGGTAGGGGCGCAGGGCCGGCACGTCGAGGGCGTCGAACAACGCCACGGTCCGGGGCACGGGGCGGAATCCCACCAGCGCGTGGAACTCGGTCAGGGCCACCAGGATCTCGGGCTTGTGGTTGGTGTCGCGGTAGTTGCGATCCGGGGCGTGGACGGCGATCCCCCGCGCGTCCTCGGCGGCGAAACCCTCCCTCGCCCTCTCCGGCGACGGGTGCGCCTGCAGGGAGAGCGCCTGCTCGGCGGACAGGAGCTTGACGAGGAACGGCAGTCCGCCCCCGTGTTCCGCGGCCACCCGCGCCCCGAGCTCTCCCTCGGGGTCGGCGGCGATCCGCGCGTCCAACCCCCGCCCGTCGGCGCAGAGCGACGAGCCGGAGTCGTGGGCGCCGAACCAGTGCTCGGCCACCGGGTGCGGTGCCGGGGAGTGGGTTCCGCACAACTCGGGGAGCGCCGTCCGCGAGCCCCATGCGTACGCCTGGACGACCGGGGTGAGAGCGACCACGGTTCTAGAGCCCCCCCACCAGCAGGTACGCGGCGGAGAGTTCGGTCCGTGCCATGAGCGCGGCCACCTTTCCGCTCAACGGGGCCGGTGTGGCACCGACCGTGTCCCGACCACGATCGGAGATCCACTCGACGTCCGCGAGGGGGCCCGCGGCCAGGCGGACGAATTCCTCGTCCGCGCTGAGCACCATACCGAGGTGCCGGATGGTCCTGTCCTCGCGTTCACCGTCGAGCTGGTCGTCGTGGAACAGACTCGCGAGGGGGTCC
>NZ_JAALDZ010000137.1:0-4962 GCF_014145125.1 Dietzia sp. CQ4
CTGGTCGGCCCCGCGGTGGCCAAGGACCTGTGCCTGACCGGCCGCACGCTCACCGCCGCCGAGGCGCTCGAGCTGCGCGCGGTGGAAGAGGTGGTCCCGGACGGCCAGGCCACCACCCGCGCGATCGAGTGGGCCCGGCAGTTCGTGGGCGGCCCCCGGATGGCGCTGCGGGCGGTCAAGGAGGCCGTCGACCGCGGCATCGAGATCGACCTGGCCACCGGCCTGAGCATCGAGCGCGCCCTGTTCGCGGCGCTGTTCGCCACCGAGGACCGCGAAGTGGGCATGCAGTCGTTCATCGACTCCGGACCCGGCAAGGCCGACTTCCTCGGCCGCTGACGGTGGCCGTCGACCTCGCCCTGGGGCTACGGGACGTCCTCGACGCGGCCGCCGAGCTGGCGGCCGCGCAGGACGAGGACGCCGTCCTGCACATCGCCATCCGTCGGGCCCGCCAACTCGTGGGCACCGACCTGGCCTACGTGATGCTGCTGGACCCCGAGCGCGGCGACACCTACATGCGGATGGCCGAGGGCGCCACCAGCCCGAGGTTCGACACCATCAGGCTGGGCATGGGGCTCGGGCTGGGCGGGCAGGTCGCCGAGGCCATGGCACCGCGCTGGACCCGCAACTACCTGGCCGACGAGCAGTACACGCACGTCATCGACCCGATCATCCGCGACGAGGGCGTCAAGGCGATCCTCGGCGTGCCCGTGCGCACCCACGGCCGGCTCACCGGGACGCTGTTCACCTCCGACCGCGGCGAGCGCGACTTCACCCAGGACGAGATCACCCTGGTCGCGCTGCTGGCCGACCAGGTCTCCGCGGCACTCACCGCCGCCGAACGCGCCTCCCGCCGCAGACGGGAACTGGACGAGACCCGCGACGCCCTCGACGCCGAGCGCGCCCAGACCGCGCGCCTGGCCGCGACCGTGGACCTGCACGAGCGCCTCACCCGGCTGGTGGTGGCCGGGGCCACGGTCCCGGAGATCGTGGACCTGCTGGTCGACATCGAGGGGGGCACCGCCGCCGTCTTCGACCTGGCCCACCGGGAGATCGGCGCCGCCCGGTCCGCCGAGGGCCCGCCGGCCGAGCTGCTCCGGCGGGTCCTGGAGGAGGTCGCCGCGGACACCGAGCGCATGGTCACACTCAAGGAGGAGGGCCACCTCGTCGTCGTCAACCCCGTCGTCACCGGCTCCGACCACCTGGGGTACGTCACCTACGCCAGCCGGGGCTCCGTCCCGGCCATCGGTCGGGTGCTGGAGCGGGTGAGCTCGGTGATCGCGCTGATCCTGCTGGGCCACCGCGCGCGGGACGAGGCCGACAACCGCGTCCGCGGCGAGCTCCTGGCCGAGCTGCTCTCCCCCGGCGAGCACGACCTCGAGGCGATCGGCCGCAGGGCCACCCTGCTGGGCGTCGACGTCCACGCCGACCTGATCGCGCTGGTGATCACCCCCGCCGAGACGCGGATGTCCCGGGCTCTACAGACGGAGTGCCGGTCGCTCGCCCGGGCCGACGGCGGGCTGGTGACCACCTACGGCGACCGCGCGGTGATGCTCCTACCCGGGTCGGATGCCGGTGAGACCGCCCGCGACGTGGCGACCCGGCTCAGCCCTCACTCGGCGACCGTGGGCGCGTCCGGCCCGACCGGTGACCTGGTCGCCGTGACCGACCATGTCGAGCGGGCCCGGCGGGCCGCGCAGCTGCTCGTGGCTCTGGGGCGCGCGGGCGAGGGGGCGGCGACCGAGGAGCTGGGCCTGTACGGGTTGCTGTTCAGTGAGGTCGACCGCGGTGACGTCACCCAGTTCATCGAGCGCAACCTCGGGCCGATCCGCCGCTACGACCGCGACCGCGGGACCGCCCTGCTGGAGACCCTGAGCGCCTGGTTCGCCGCCGATGCCAGCCCCTCGGGCACCGCCGACCGGCTCTACGTCCACGTCAACACCGTGTACCAGCGGCTCGACCGGCTCGACTCGGTCCTCGGCCCCGGATGGCGTCGCGGCGACCGCGCGATGGAGCTACGCCTCGCTCTACGGATGTGGGAGCTGCGCGGCTCCTGAACGCGGCCCCGTCGCCGCTCCTGCCCACCCCTTCCCCGCAACGCCGCGGTTGGCGGACCTCTCGCCGGGATTTCGGCTCTGGGACCTGCGAGATGCCCGCCAAGTTGGGCTGTCACCTGAGTCGGGTGCCGCGGCCGGGCTGGATGCCTCGTCGTCGCGTGTCGTTGTTGCTGTCGTCGTCGCTGCCGTCGCGATCCGTCTCAGGCCTCCGACAGTCTTGGCATAGCGTCCAAATAGGGCTGCGACCTCCCAATGCCTCGCAGTATGGAAGATGAGACACATGTCAGGTTCCCTGTTGAACTGCACTTTTGGTGCGAATCGCGAAACTGTGACGTTGTTTACAAAACCGTTACTTCCGTTTGCTACCGGCCAGTAGGTAAACGATAATAAATGCGATACGTCAACAAGAGTGTTGGCGCCGACCCTCACCTCCACCGGAAAGGCCCACCCATGAGCACCACGCCCCAGACCTCCCCGACTGCCTCCCCGACGCAGAACCGCCGCAAGAAGGCCCGCGCCATCATGGCCTCCGGTCTGGTGCTGGGCGTCGGTGCCGCGGTGACCCTGGCCGCCTGGTCCGACACGGCGTGGGGCGTGAGCGAGTTCGGTACCACGGGCAGCGACTTCAACATCCAGGCCCACTTCAACGCCACCGAGGGGTGGAACGAGTTCGTCACCAAGGACAAGGCCGGCACCATGCAGTTCGGACCCGCCTCCAAGGCCCTGGTCCCGGGAGTGCCCGTCTACCAGCTGGTGGGCCTGCACGAGAACAAGGGAAAGCTCGGCGCGGATGTCACCATCGCGCAGCAGAGCGTCGCCTCCAACGCGCTGACCAGCAAGGTCGCCGTGTCGATCGCCGAGCTCGGCGGTGGCTCGACCCCGCCGTCCAACTGTTCCTCGGCAGCCAGCTTCACCACCGTGGGGACGCTCGCCGCCCCCACGACCTCCACGACCCGCGTGGAGAAGAACGACTACAAGTGGCTGTGCTTCCGCGCCGAGCTCGCCCCGACCGCCGGACTGGATTCCGCCGGCATCGCGCCCGCCCCCGTGTTCTGGAACTTCGACGCGCAGAGCGACGACGCCTGACCCGCGACGACCACCTGATCCGAGACCGACGAACGACACGCGAGAGGTGATGGCCGTGCAGACCGCAGCACCGATGTCCCACAGCGGAACCCCGGCCCGCACCGCGGGAGCGCACCGCGCCCCCGGCAGGTCATTCGGCTCCTACCTCGCCGGCGGGCTGGCCAATCTGCTCGCCGCCGGCGGGGTGGTGGCGGTCGGTCTCGTGATCGCGGCGGTGACGATGAACATCACGCTCATCATGTTCAAGACCGGGTCCATGTCCCCCACGATCCCCACCGGCTCCGTCGCCGTGGTCAAGGAGATCAGTGCGGACGAGATCCGGGTGGGCGACGTCGTCACCGTCGACCGTCCCGGCCGGCTGCCCGTCACCCACCGGGTGATCGAGGTCCATCCGCAGGTGCCCGGCGAGGCGCTCATCCTGATGCAGGGCGACGCCAACCCGAACCCCGATCCGGGGATGTACCGGGTCGAGAGCGTCCGCAAGGTGCTGTGGTCGGTGCCCGGGCTGGCGAACGTGATCGTCTGGGCCGGGAACCCGCTGGTCCTGGGTTCGATCACCCTGCTCGCCGCGCTCGGGGTCCTGTGGACCTTCTGGCCGGGGCGCGACGACGACGACGAGGTCGCGCGGTGACCCTCCGGCAGCATCCGGTGCGGGCGCTCGTGGCGGTCCTCGGCGCCCTCGCCCTGCTCCTGACGACGGCCCTGGCACTCGGTTCGATCCGGCCCACCGAGGCGACGTGGTCCGACCGCGCAGTGGGCGCGGCCGAGTTCGGGGCCGCCAATCCGCACCAGAACACGCGCTTCGCCCGCGCGATGTCGACCTTCGGCCAGATGGAACGAGCGGTCCGGGACAGCGACGTCGGCGCCGTCACCGCCTTCCGCCAGAGCCCCGACACGTCCCGCCAGGTCGTCGGTCCGGCGACGCACAGCAGCACCGGCTCCTTTCCCACTTTCCTGCTCCCCCTGACCACCGTGGGATTCTCGTGCTCGACGCTCGATGCGCAGTCGCGGTGCGAGAACGGGAACCCCACCGGCGTGGCCGCCGCCACCGCCGGCGCGGTCTCCGAGACCCGATCTCTGGACGTGCGGACGGCCAGCATCCTGGGGGCGGACCTGGTCAGCTACTCGGGCAGGAACCCGATTCGCGCGACCGCGGCCTGCTCCCCCACCGCCGGGGCGGCGACCCTGAGCTCGGACGGGCCGGTGATCCTGGGCCGGAACGGTCTCTTCGAGCAGGAGGTCCGCGTGGCGATGCCCGGTCCGAACTCGGAGCAGACGGGGTACCGGAGCTGGGGCAGCTACGACTACGTCGCCACCCTCCAGCACGTGAGGAAGGAGGGTCCCGGATACGCCCTGTCCCAGCTGCGGCTGCGCGTCAATGCCACCGGCACGGGCGGCGCCGAACGCTGGAACCTCACCCTGATCCTCGCTCACGCCGAGTGTGGGGTCGACCGGGCTGCCACGGCGGCCCCCACCCGTCCCCACAGCGGCGAATGGCCGATCCTCTCGGCACAGACCAGCCGGATGATGGTCGCCCAGGCCGACGCGCCGGTCGCCACGCCGTCCGAGGTCGCCGCCGCCGACGGCCGCGAGGCCCCGGACGAGGAGCCGGACGAGGAGCCGGACGAGGAGCCGGCCAGCGACGTGCACGTCATCGACGCGTCGGAGCCGAGCACGAGCACACCCAGGACCACGACGCCGGTCGAGCACTCCGAGCCCGCCGACACGTCCACCGGGAAGGCCGCTGTCGCTGACGAACCGCAGCGACCGGCGACCGTCACACCCGGCCGGTGGTTCACGGTGGTGGGCCGCGACGGCGTCG
>NZ_JAALDZ010000138.1:0-14479 GCF_014145125.1 Dietzia sp. CQ4
GCTCCCCACCGCGCCGGTCCCGGGCCGAGGGTCGACCGTCGACCGCGAAGGACGGTCCCGCCCCGGGCCGCCGACAGCGGCCCGTGCACACCGTGTCGACGATCTCGACCGCGGCCGAGCCGCCCACCGACGCCACGCCGGCCGACTCCCCCACTTCACGGGACATACCGCCGACGTCCACCACCAGCACGATCACGCCGTCGTCGCGGACCCTGGCGGACCTCAGCGGCCGGGTCAGGAGGCCCGAACCGACGGTGCCTGCGGCGCCGCGCGCCAGGACGGTCCGCACACGCTCGGCGATCGGCCGCTCCGTCACGTCGTCCATGCTCGTCCTCCTGGCAGGGTCGCCCGCCCGGCCGGGCACCCGGCCACTGAAACGGACTCTCATCCATTTCAGCGTCGTTCACCGCCGGTTCCATACCCGTGTCCGCGCCGGATCCTCGTGAGACCGGCCACACCACCGCCCGTGAGGGGCACCCCTGGCGGGACCGCGGATATGCGCCGCACCCCGCTCACGTGGTGGAATCGGGGGCATGGACGAGTTCAGGGAAGAGCCCTCGAAGTACATCTGGCGATGGACCGTCTGGTCCTGGGTGTGCGTGGGCATCGCCGCCCTCATCGTGATGATGGGCCTGACCGGCGGCGGTTCGCTCACCCCGTGGATCATCGGCGCGCTCGCCGTCGCGGTCGTCGGCGGCGTCGGGTTCGGGTTCGTGCCCCGGGCCTCGCTCGGACAGACCAGGCGGCCCATGACCACCGGGGCCAAGCGGAAGGCCGCCCGAAAGGGACCCCGGAACAGCTGACGGCCGGAGGCTTCGTGCTAATCTGAACCCGCCTTCGGGCAGCATCGCCGATGTAGTTCAATGGTAGAACTTCTGCTTCCCAAGCAGACAGCGCGGGTTCGATTCCCGTCATCGGCTCAGAGATCGAGGCCCTCCCGTCACGGGAGGGCCTCGAGTCGTCTCACCGGGTGCTCAACGCGGTCAGGAGTCCGGCCCGGGCCGCCCCGGCTCGGTGCGTCCCGGCTCGGTCCGTCCCGACCCCGCCCCTGACGACCCGCCCCTGCCGTTGCCGTTGTCGCCACCGCGGCGACGCAGGAGCTGGAATCCGGGGATGCCCTGGACGGCCTCGAGACACTGCTGCGCCACCTCGAGGATCTGGTGGACCTCGGGAGCCACGGTGTCCAACGAGGCGAGCACCGGCATCACGTCGTTCTCGAGACTGTCTCCCAACGCGGGCAGATGGTCGATGAACTGCACGACCGCCTTGATCTCCTCGGAATCGACCGATTCGAGGATCTCGTCGGCGATCGGTTCCAGCAGCGCGATGGTCTTGTCCGTCCACACCAGCACCTCTGTGAGGCGGGTCGCCACCCTCCTGGCGGTCTCCGGCGAGAGTTCGGCGTCGACCAACAAGGCCTCCACGACGGGCTTGACGGGCGCCAGCGCGGACTCGGCGAAGTCGACCATCGGCACGATCCGGTCCATGAGCCCGCCCGCCGAGGTCACGAGCCCGTCCGCGGTGTCGACCGTCGAGCCGACGCGCACCACGACCGCGTCCGCCGAGTCCACCGTCGAGTCGACCCTGAGCACCACGCTGTCCGCGACGTCCACGGTCGCACCGATACGAGCCACGATCCCGTCGGCCGAGTCCACGGTCGACCCCACCCGGGCGACGATCGAGTCGGCGGAGGAGACCGTGCGCTCGACGTCGTCGACCACCCGGTCGGCCCGCGAGACCGTGCTCCGTACCCCGTCGACGGTCTCCGCGGCCGTCACCACGATCCCGTCGATCGACGACACGGTCCGCTCGACCTCGTCCAACAGTCGCTGGACGCGCCGCACGATGGACTCCACGTCCTCCAGGAGCGCCATCACCCGCGCGGGCAGGAGGAGGAACTCCCGCGCCATCGAGAGCTCCCACTCGACCACCCGGAACGCGCTCTGGACGAGGGACGACGGGGACGGGACCCGCACCTGCATGTCAGCCATGGATCGATTCTGCCCGAACATCCCACCCGGGACCTCCCGATCAGCGCACCATGGAGGAAGCGGCGGGCGGACAGACCGGACAGCGTTCCCGGAAGGGGCACGAGATGAACGCACAGCGGGTCACGACCTTCGATGATCTACGGCTCGACGACGCACCCGAGTACGGAGGGAAGTCGGCCAATCTCGGGGAGATGACGGGCGCCGGGCTCGCCGTGCCGCCCGGGTTCGCGATCGGCCAGTCGGCGTATCTGGAGGCGATGGACGCCGGCGGCGTCCGCGCGCGCCTCCACACCGAGCGGGTGCCGGAGGAGGGACTCACCGAGGCCGAGCTCATCGCCAGGTCACAGGACCTGACGCGGACCGTCGCGCAGGTGGAGCTGCCGGCCCGGCTGCGCGAGTCGATCCTCGAGCACTACCGCGCGCTGGGCACCGACGTCCCGGTCGCGGTCCGTAGCTCCGCCCCCGCCGAGGACGCCGGCGACACGTCATTCGCCGGGATCCACGAGTCCTACACCGACGTCGTCGGCGGGGACGCCCTGCTCGACGCGGTCCGCAGGTGCTGGTGCTCGCTGTGGTCCCCGCGGGCGATGACCTACCGGGCGGTGTCGGGGTACGACGAGGAGCCCTCCATCGCCGTGGTCGTCCAACGGATGGTCCGCTCCGACACCTCCGGGGTGGCCTTCACCGCGGACCCCCGCACCTCCCAGACCGACCGGGTGGTGATCGAGGCGGCCTTCGGACTCGGGGAGGTCGTCGTGGGCGGGAAGGTCGAACCCGACACCTACGTCGTCGCCAAGTCCGACCTGCGCATCCTCACCGCCCACGTCGGCCGGAAGGTCGCGCGGATCGTCGCCGGCCGCACCGGGGACGGGCTGGTGCCCGTCCCCGAGGAGATGCAGACCGCCCGCGTCCTCGACGACGAGCAGGTGCGTGCCGTCGCCCGGCTGGCGATGGCGTCCGAGGCGCACTACGGCACACCGCAGGACACCGAGTTCGCGATCGAGGACGGCGAGCTCTACCTCGTCCAGACCCGGCCGATCACCACCCTCGCGGGTCGGGCGACGGCCGGGGATCCGGCGGGCGGGGCGGGCGACGACGGGACCGTGACCGACACCGACGTCGACCCGATCGTCGAGGGACTGGGCGCGGGCCCGGGCACGGCCACGGGACGGGCGCGGGTCCTGCGCGAGCTCGCGGACGGGGCCGACCTCGCGCCCGGCGAGATCCTCGTCGCCACGATGACCGACCCGGACTGGCTCCCGATCCTCAAGCGGGCCGCGGCGATCGTCACCGACGAGGGAGGGGTCACCTGTCACGCGGCGATCGTCGGCCGTGAGCTGGGCCGCCCCGTCATCGTCGGCACCCGGTCGGCGACCACGGACATCCGCGACGGCCAGACGATCACCGTCGACGGCACCGCCGGTGTGGTCTACCCGGGCACCGTGCGTCCGGCCGCCGCCGAACACGCCCCCGCCGACGCAGGTCGGGCGCCCGAGGTGAGGACCCGCGAGGTCACCGCGACCGCGGTGTACGTCAACCTCGCGACCCCCGACGCCGCGGCCAGGGTCGCCGCGATGGACGTGGACGGGGTGGGCCTGCTGCGCGCGGAGTTCCTCATCACCAGCGCGCTGGACGGCGTCCACCCGCGCACGCTCATCGCCGAGGGGAGGCAGGAGGAGTACGTCGACCGGATGGTCTCGGGGATCAGCACGATCGCCGCGGCCTTCGAGCCCCGGCCGGTGGTCTACCGCGCCACCGACCTGCGTTCCAACGAGTTCCGCGGACTGCTCGGCGGGGAGGTCGAGGCCGAGGAGCGCAATCCGATGATCGGCTACCGCGGGTGCTTCCGCTACACGCAGGAACCGGACCTGTTCCGACTGGAGCTGGACGCGTTGGCCCGGGTGCGTCAGAAGCACGGCAACCTGCACCTGATGATCCCGTTCGTCCGCACCGGGTGGGAGCTCCGCGCCTGCCTGGACATCATCGACGCCCACCCCCTCGGGCGCGACCCGGGCCTCAAGCGGTGGATCATGGCCGAGGTCCCGTCGGTCGTCCACTGGATCCCCGAGTACGCCGCGATGGGCATCGACGGGGTCTCGATCGGGTCCAACGACCTCACCCAGTTGACGCTCGGGGTGGACCGCGACTCCGAGGTGTGCGCGGAGCTCTTCGACTCGATGGACCCGGCGGTCCTGGCGTTCATCGACCAGATCATCGACCGCTGCCACGAATCGGGGCTCACGGTCTCGCTGTGCGGGCAGGCCGCCTCGACCGACCCGTCGATGGCCGAGCATCTCGTCCGCAGGGGCGTGACGTCGGTGTCGGTGACCCCGGACTACGCCGAGATCACCCGGCGGACGGTGGCGCGGGCCGAGAAATCGATCCTGCTCGATGCGGCCCGATCGGCCGCGCGCCGCCCACCAGGGAAATAAGAGTCTTTCCTCACCTTGGACGGATCGCTGACGACGCACTAACATCTGTCTTGTTACCGACGGGTAGGTTCCGGTGCGCCCATGGACACCAGCGCCGACCCGCGCGGCCACCTCCATTGCCACGACACCGCACTCCGATCGGAGAAGACCGTAATGGGTCACTACAAGAGCAACGTCCGCGATCTCGAGTTCAACATGTTCGAGGTCCTGCGCATGAACGAGGCACTCGACGCCGGCGAGTTCGGCGACATGGACACCGACACCGCCCGGGGCATCCTCTCCGAGGTCGCGACCCTCACCGAGGGCCCGGTCGCCGAGTCCTTCTCCTCGGCCGACCGCAACCCGCCGGTCTTCGACCCCGAGACCCACTCGGTCTCCCTGCCGGAGGACTTCAAGAAGTCGTTCCGCGCCTGGTACGACGCCGGCTACTGGTCGATGGGTCTGCCGGAGGACCTAGGCGGCATGCCCGCCCCCCGCGCGATGGTGTGGGCCACCGGCGAGATGATGCTCGGCGCCAACCCCCCCGCGTTCATGTACGGAGCCGGCCCGTCCTTCGCGGCCGTGCTGTACGAGAACGGCACCGAGGAGCAGAAGAAGTGGGCCGCCACCTGCGTCGAGCGCGGGTGGGGCGCGACCATGGTGCTCACCGAGCCCGACGCCGGATCCGACGTCGGGGCCGGCCGCACCAAGGCCGTCAAGCAGGACGACGGCAGCTGGCACATCGAGGGCGTCAAGCGGTTCATCACCTCGGCCGACTCGGACGACATGTTCGAGAACATCTTCCACCTGGTCCTGGCCCGCCCCGAGGGCGCGGGCCCGGGCACCAAGGGACTGTCGCTGTTCTTCGTCCCCAAGATCCACTTCGACTTCGAGACCGGCGAGCTGGGCGAGCGCAACGGCGTGTTCGTCACCGGCGTCGAGCACAAGATGGGCATCAAGGTCTCCACCACGTGCGAGCTGACCTTCGGCGGCCACGGGGTCCCGGCCAAGGGCTGGATCGTCGGTGACGGCGAGCTCAACCTGGGCATCCGGCAGATGTTCGACGTGATCGAGCACGCCCGGATGATGGTCGGCACCAAGGCCATCTCCACCCTGTCGACCGGTTACCTCAACGCCCTGGAGTTCGCCAAGGAGCGCGTCCAGGGTGGCGACATGGCCGAGATGGCGGACAAGAACGCCCCCCGCGTGACCATCACCCACCACCCGGACGTGCGCCGGGCGCTCATCCGCCAGAAGGCGTTCGCCGAGGGCCTGCGCGCGGTGTACATGTACACCGCCGCCCATCAGGACGTCGAGATCGCCCAGCGCGTCTCCGGTGCCGACGGCGAGCTCGCCCACCGCGTCAACGACCTGCTCCTGCCGATCGTCAAGGGCGTCGGGTCCGAGCGGGCGTACGAGCTGCTCACCGAGTCGCTGCAGACCTTCGGCGGATCGGGCTTCCTGCAGGACTACCCGATCGAGCAGTACATCCGCGACGCCAAGATCGACTCCCTCTACGAGGGCACCACCGCGATCCAGGCACAGGACTTCTTCTTCCGCAAGATCGCCCGCGACCGCGGCACCGCCATCGGTCACGTCTCGGCGCAGATCAAGAAGTTCCTCGAGGCCGACGGTCCGGCGGAGCTGACCGCCGAGCGCGAGGTCCTGGCCACCGCGCTCGCCGACGTCGAGGCGATGGTCGGCACCTGCTTCGACCACCTCCTCGCCTCGCAGGAGGATCCCAAGCACCTCTACACCATCGGTCTGGCCTCGGTCCGTCTGCTCATGGCGTTCGGCGACCTCATGATGGGCTGGCGACTGCTCGTCGGCGCAGAGGTCGCCCTCGGGGCACTGGACGGCGCGTCGGACGCCGACAAGGGCTTCTACAACGGCAAGATCGCCGCCGCCAAGTGGTTCGCGAACAACGAGCTCCCGCTGATCACCGCCACCCGCGGGATCGTCGCCGGCCTCGGCAGCGAGCTCATGGAGCTGGACGAGGCCGCGTTCTGATCCACCGCTGACCACGCCCCGCGTTCTCCGGGGGTTGTGCATCGTGTTCGGTCCCGACACGCCGCACGACCCCCGGGGATCCGTGCATTTCGGGTGCATCACCGGATCCGCGGCGGTGCGGTGCGGCGGTGCTGTGCGGTGCGGCGGGACTGGTCAGTTGCCGGGCAGGACCGGTATCCGGAACTCCGGCAGGCCCGGGATCCGTATCGCGTCGTCCGGCACCGGCGGCGGCGCGACCGGGCCGGGCGGCTCGTCCGCGGGTGCCGGACTCTCCACCCTGCACTCGATCCGGACCCGGGGCGCATAGGTGGACGACACGGTGTCGGTGCTGACCGTCTCCTCGCCCCGCTGGACCACGCGGGTGACCCGGGCCGTGTACCCGTCGGCACCCGGGTCCGGGGTGCACCCGCCGCTGGTGACGACGCGGGTCTCGGCGCGCCGGAGGTCGGCCCGGGGCGCGGTCGAGACCCGGACCGTGTACTCGCGGGTCCCCCACAGCCTGACGGTGACCGAACCGCCACCACCGGAGGCGTCGATCACGAGACCGGTCCCCTGATCGTTGCGGAAGCCCACGTCCGCGGACGCGGTGGCGTCGCGGCCGGCGGGGAACTGCGCCCCGTCGACGCCTCGACCCGTCCGGACCAGCCCCTGCGCCCCGGACTCGAACGCCGCGTTGAACAGGGCGGTGGCCACCGCGTCGGCGGAGACGTCCCCGGAGACGGTGCCGGCGACATCGGCCATCGAGAAGGACTCGCCGGCGGGGACGAACTGCCCGGCGAGCGAGGCGATCATCGACTGCGCCCGGCCGCTGGCGCCCACCGCGACGGTGAACTCCCCGACCGGCTCGCGGATCCCGGCCCGCTCTGCCTCCTCGGTGGTGAGCTCAGGATCCCGGCCCACGTAGCCGACGGGGAGCACGCGCGGACCCTGGACGTCGGTAAGCTGTCCCGGGAGTGCGCCGAGCAGCGGACCCCACGAGACCGTGCGCCCCTGGACCGCGGGCACCACGGAGGCGGACGACCCGCTGAAGGAGAACGAGGCGTCCCGGCCCTCCTGCTCGGTCTCCTCCATCAGCGGCTCCAGGATCCCCTTGGCCGCGTCTGCGTCGAACCGGGGTTGCAGCTCGGACCCCTCGCGCACGAAGGTCAGATACTCGCCGATCCGGTCCCGGGGGAACAGCACGGGCACGGCATCGGGGCCGTCGGCGTCGACCATCTCCAGCTCGCGCTCGGCGGGGACCGCCCGCTCCCTGCCCGGGGGCGGCGGCGGGGCCGGCAACCTGGTCGTGACGGTGGTGACGGGCGGCTCCGTGCCGTCCTCGCGCATCCGCGAGGCCAGCAACGTCACGTCGCGCCCGGCGGCGGGTTCGGCCACGTCGCGGATGAGCGCGCGGACCTGGTCGGCCTGCGTCTCGGTGGGGCTGTAGTCGACCACGAGGTCGACGCCGTCGTCGTCGAGCCAGTGGGCGAGCACCGCGTCGCGCGAGCTCTCGATCCGCAGACGCTGGCCGTCCAACGGGATGGCGGAGCGGACCTCGTCGCGGTCGAACCAGATGGCGCCCTCACGCGGGTCGAAGTCCGCCTGCAGGGCGAGTTTCTCCAGGAACTCGGTCAGCCGCGCGTCGGGGATCACGCTGGCGATTCCCACCTCGGTGGACCACACCAGGCTGATCAGCCGGGTGAACGGGTTGAGCGGCTGCTCCCCCGCCCGGTCGAGGGTGCCCTGCCAGTCCACGGACAGCCCGACCGATCGGGGATCGAGGGTGGTGGACACGACGCCGGCCCGCAGGTCGACCTCCTCGTCGACCCGTGGCCCCAGCTCGCGGATCAGGAGCTGCTCGGCGTCGGCCGTGCGCATCCCACCGACCTGGATCCCGGCCACCTCGGCCCCGCGGGGGACCCGTCCGATGCTGTGGACCAGATCGAAGCCGTAGAGCACCGCCAGCCCCATGAACACGCCGACACCCGTGTGGATCCACCGCGACCGCACGCGGTAGCGCCGCCGGTCGGCGGCCGCGGGATGGGGGCCCTCGCCCTCGACCACGACGGGCCGGGCGGGTCCGGCGTCGCCGGTGGTGGTGGAATCGTCCACGGGTTCTCACGCCTCCTCACGAGCGGGGGACTCTCGACCCGGCGGGGCGTCGACCGGGGTTATCCCACCCGAACCACTGTGGCGTCCACTATGACGGACCGGTACCGATGAGTGCAGCCCCCGCGCCGTACGCGGGGGCTGCACTCATGAAACGACCAGCCGGCGGGGACGCCGGCGGGGTCAGCGCGTCGGGCTCACCGTTCGACGATGGCCGTGACGCCCTGACCACCGGCGGCGCAGATGGAGATGAGCGCGCGGCCCGAGCCCTTCTCCTCCAGCAGCTTGGCGGTCGCGGCCAGGATGCGGGCCCCGGTGGCGGCGAACGGGTGCCCGGCCGCCAGCGAGGAACCGTGGACGTTGAGCTTGCTGCGGTCGATCGATCCGAGCGCGGAGTCCAGACCGAGACGCTCGGTGCAGTACTCCTCGGACTCCCAGGCCGCGAGCGTGGCCAGGACCTGCGAGGCGAACGCCTCGTGGATCTCGTAGTAGTCGAAGTCCTGCAGGGTCAGGCCGTTGCGCTCCAGAAGCCGCGGGACCGCGTAGGTGGGCGCCATGAGGAGCCCGTCCGGGGTGCGGCCGTCGTGGCCGTGGATGAAGTCCACCGCCGCGGTCTCGGAGTCCACCAGGTAGGCGCGGACGGGGAGCTTGTTCTCCTCCGCCCAGGCCTCGCTCGCCAGCAGGACCGCGGAGGCGCCGTCGGTGAGCGGGGTGGAGTTCCCGGCCGTCATGGTGGCCTCGGTGCCGTGGGCCTCGGCGTCGCGCTTGCCGAAGACCGGCTTGAGCTTGCCGAGCTTCTCCTCGGACGAGTCGGGACGCATGTTGTCGTCCCGCGGCACGCCGAGGAACGGGGTGACCAGGTCGTCCTGGAAGCCGGACTCGTAGGAGGCGGCGAGGTTGTGGTGGCTGGCCGCGGCGAGCGCGTCCTGGGCCTCACGGGTCACGCCGAGCTCGCGGGCGGTGATGGCGGCGTGCTCACCCATGGACAGTCCGGTGCGGGGCTCCGCGTTCTGCGGCTGCTCGGGGACCAGCGACTGCGGACGGATGTCGCCGAGGAGCTTGAGCCGGTCGACCGTGCTCTTGGCCGAGGTGACCTTGATGAGGATCTTGCGCAGGTCGTCGTTGACGGCCAGCGGGGCGTCGGAGGTGGTGTCGGTGCCGCCCGCGATCCCGGCGTCGATGCGGCCGACCGCGATGGCGTCGGCGACCTGGATGGCCGTGGCCAGGCCGGTGCCGCAGGCCTGCTGCACGTCGTAGGCGGGGCTGGAGGAGTCGAGAACGGAGCCGATGACCGACTCGCGGGTGAGGTTGAAGTCCCGGGCGTGCTTGAGGACGGCACCCGCGGCGACCATCCCGACGCGCTTGCCCTGCAGGTTGTAGCGGCTGGCGAGACCGTCGATCGCCGCGGTGAGCATGTCCTGGTTGGAGGCGTCCGCGTACTTGCCGTTGGATCGGGCGAAGGGGATTCGGTTGCCGCCTACGATGGCGACCTTGCGGGGGCTGGTGGTCACGTGTGTCACTCCCGTTTGATCTCGGTATCCGGTGGCCCGTAGCGCGGCCCGACGAGTATTGTTACTCAGCGGTAAGTTACTTGTCGACCCGTAAGACCGCACCTCTCCAGGAGATGATCGCCATGGCACAGGGCAACCTCGACCTCTATTCGCAGTTCGTGACCTCGGCCCCCGGGTCGTTCATCGCCGGCAAGGTCGGCCTCCCGCAGCCCGAGCAGCTCCGCCGGCACGAGGCCGGGCAGCCCGCTCTCCACGGCCCGGTCCTGGTCGGCGGCGAGGGCCGCCTGGTCGAGCCCGTCCGCGCGATCCTCGAGTCGGACTACGAGCTGGCCGGCGCGGACGCCGAGGGCAAGTTCGCCGGCCTGGTCTTCGACGCCACCGGCATCCGCCGCACCGAGGACCTCAAGGCCCTGTTCGACTTCTTCAACCCCGTCGTCCGCCGCGTCGCCGCCAGCGGCCGCGTCGTGGTCCTGGGCACCACCCCGGAGGAGACCGGGTCGGTGGAGGAGCGCATCGCCCAGCGCGCGCTCGAGGGCTTCACCCGCTCGCTCGGCAAGGAGATGAAGCGGGGCACCACCGTCCAGCTGGTCTACGTCTCCGCCGACGCCGACACCGGCGCGTCGGGCCTCGAGTCCACCCTGCGCTTCATCCTCTCCGGCAAGTCCGCCTACGTCGACGCCCAGGTGTTCCGCGTGGGTGCCGGCGCCGCGACCGCCCCCGGGTCCTGGGACCGCCCCCTCGAGGGCAAGGTCGCCGTGGTCACGGGCGCGGCCCGGGGCATCGGTGCGGAGATCGCCGCCGTGCTCTCCCGCGACGGGGCGCACGTGATCTGCTGTGACGTCCCCGCCGCCGGCGAGTCCCTCTCCGCGACCGCCAACAAGGTGGGCGGCACCTCGCTGCCGCTCGACGTGACCGCCGCCGACGCCGCCGAGGTGCTGGCCAAGCACGTGCAGGAGCGCCACGAGGGCGTCATCGACATCCTCGTGCACAACGCGGGCATCACCCGCGACAAGACCCTGGCCGGCATGGACTCGGCGCGCTGGGACTCGGTCATGGCCGTCAACCTCGTCGCGCCGGAGCGGATCACCGCCGAGCTCGCGGAGAAGGGCGTCCTCACCGAGGGCGGCCGCGTCGTGGGCGTCTCCTCGATGGCCGGGATCGCCGGCAACCGCGGCCAGACCAACTACGCCGCCTCCAAGGCCGGCGTGATCGGGTTCGTCGACGGCGCCTCCGCCGAGCTGGCGTCCAAGAAGATCACCGTCAACGCCGTGGCCCCCGGCTTCATCGAGACCCAGATGACCGCGGCCATCCCGTTCGCCACCCGCGAGGCCGGACGCCGCATGAACTCCATGCAGCAGGGCGGTCTGCCCGTCGACGTGGCCGAGACGATCGCCTACTTCGCCAGCCCCGCCTCCTCCGCGGTCACCGACAACGTGATCCGCGTGTGTGGCCAGTCCCTCCTGGGCGCGTGATCGAGGTGGATCGCTCGTCTTCGGAGAACACCGTGTCGCAGAACACCGGGTCGGAGAACACCGTGGAGTACACCCGCCTGCCCGCCATCCCCAACCTCCTGGCCCAGTACGGCAAGGCGGCCGTCGGCTCGGTTCCCGTGGTGGGCGGCAAGCGCGACGGCACGTCGATGCCCGACAAGGGCGTCGAGGTGGCCGGCGTGCGCGTGGACGTGGCCAATCTGGCCGCCTACGCCCGCGTCTGCGACCTGCGCTTCGGTGACGCCCTGCCGCTGACCTACCCGTTCACGCTGGCCTTCCCCCTGAGCATGCAGCTCATGTTGGACCCGGCCTATCCGGTCCCGGCCATGGGCTCGGTGCACCTGACCAACGAGATCGAGTCCCACCGCCCCTTGCGGGTGGGCGACGAGCTCTCGATCCGCGCGCGGGCCGAGAACCTGCGGGAGCACCCCGCCGGGTTGCTGCTCGACATCGTCACGGAGATCCGTACCGGCGACGACGACCAGCCGTCCTGGGTCCAGCGGTCGGGCCTGCTCTCCAAGCGCCGGACGTCACTGACCCCTCCCAAGGACGCACCGCGCCCGCCGAGGCCCGAGCCGCCCACGGCCGCGGAGATCGGTGACCCCACCGTGGTCAGGTCGGTGTCCGAGTCGCTGATCTCCGAGTACGCGTCGGTGTCCGGGGACCGCAACCCCATCCACGTCTCCAAGGTGGGCGCCAAGGCGTTCGGGTTCCCCAACGTCATCGCGCACGGGATGTGGACGTCCGCCACCATGCTCGGTGTGGTCGAGGGCGCCATCCCCGAGCGGGCGCGCTACTCGGTGGAGTTCGGCAAGCCCGTCGTGCTCCCGGCCAAGCTGGCGATCTACGCCCGGCGCGGGTCCGGCCCGGGCGTCGGAACCGGTGTGGGCTCAGGCGCCGGCGACCCGGCCTGGTCGCTGCGGGTGCGCAACCCGCGCAAGCTTGGCACCGTGCACGCCACGGCCACCATCGAGGAGCTCTAGACCCCCCGCGGGCGCACGTCGTCCCCGACCCCGGCCCCCCGCCCATCGACGGACGGGGGGCCGGGGTCTGTCGTCGGTGCGGTACCGCCCTCGGAAATATGTGCATATGGTCTGTGTCACACCACAAGTCGACAGCACACGATCGAGGGAGCACCTGTGTCACCGACCCCCACCCCCGCCCGATCAGATCCCGCCTCCGCACCCGGTCCATGGCCGGGCTCGCCGCCGCGGCGGCCGTCGCGGTCGCGCTCCCCGTGACGGCCATCGCCCAGACGGGGTCCCTGGGGTCGAACGACATCAGCATCATCCCGCCGAACATCCTGTTCCCGCCGGTCGTGGGCGTCGGCGCGGGCGAGGGCGTCCAGGTGGTGGCGAGCCCGGCGGTCACCGCCACGACCGTCCTCGACCGTCTCAACGTCCCGTGGGACGTGGTCCGCACCCCGGACGGCACGATCCTCACCGGCGAGCGCGGCGGCCGCATGGTGGCCAAGCTGCCCGGCGGCGCCCGGCGGGATGTCGCGATCGACCTGCCCGGGCTGGTCCGCCAGTCCGAGAGCGGACTCATGGGCATGGCGGTCGACGCCGGGTTCGCCACCAACCGCCAGATCCACGTGTGCTGGTCCAGTTCCGACGGCGGGACCCGGGACAACCGGATCACCACGTTCCGGGCCGCCGACGACTGGTCCGCCATGACCAAGGTCCGCGACACGCTGACGGGGATCCCGCTCAGCGCCCAGGGCATCCACAGCGGGTGCCGCCTGCTCGTCGCCCCCGACGGGTCGATCTACGTGGGCACCGGTGACTCGCAGAGCCCGACGGGTCCGCAGTCCCCCACCTCGCTGGCCGGCAAGACACTGCACATCCGTCCCGACGGCTCGCCCGCGACCGGCGACTCGGTGATCACCTCGATCGGCCACCGCAACATCCAGGGCCTGGCCATCCAGCCCGGGACCGGGAACGTCTACTCCGCCGAGCACGGCCCGGACGTCGACGACGAGGTCAACCTCATCCAGCCCGGCGCCAACTACGGCTGGAACCCGAACATCGGCGGCAGCTACAACCAGAACGTCCCGATGACCGACACCACCCGCTACCCGGACGCCGTCGAGGCCGTCTGGTCCTCGGGCCGCCCGACGCTCGCCAGCGCCGACATCGAGTTCCTCAGGGGATCGGCGTGGGGCCAGTGGGAAGGCGCTCTGGCCATGGCCAACCTCAAGACCCAGAAGCTCGTCCTGCTCCGGCTCTCCGCGGACGGGCGATCGGTGCGGGACGCCGCCGTGCTCCTCGAGGGCGAGTTCGGTCGACTGCGCTCCCTGGCGCCCGAGCCGGACGGCTCGCTGCTGATGACCACCTCCGACGCCGACGGCCGGGACCAGGTCATCCGCGTCAGCCCCGCACGGTGACCCGGGGTCAGAGCAGCAGGACCTTCCGGGCGGCGTCGGCCAGCGCGACCGCGTAGCCGGCGCCGTGACCGGCCGAGTGGGTGGCCAGCGGGTGCAGCTGATGGAGCGGCACCCGCTGCCGCCACCCCTCACGCAGCGGGTGGCGCTGGTGGTAGCCGCGCAGGATCTCCTCCAGGTGCGGCGCCCCGAACAGCGCGAGCATGGCCAGGTCTGTCTCGCGGTGTCCGCCGTGGGCGGCGGGGTCGATGAGCACGGCCTCGACGTCGTCGGCCCCGGCCGCGGCGCGCGCGGGCGCCCACAGCACGTTCCCCGTCCACAGGTCACCGTGGAGGCGGGCGGGTCTGTCGTCGGAGTGGTCCACGTCCCCGGCCGCGATCCGGTCGCAGGCGCGCTCGACGACGGCGAGGTCGGCTCCGCCGAGCACCCCCAGATCCACCGCGATCGCGACGAACGGCCGCACGCGTTGCTCGGCGTAGAACTCGCCCCACGACCCCGTGGGCCGGCACTCCTGGGGGCGGTTGCCGATGAAGCACCGGCCCGCCCAGCCGTCGGCGGGTGCGCCCCAGGCGGCGGCCCCGGCATCGTGCATCAC
>NZ_JAALDZ010000139.1:0-5139 GCF_014145125.1 Dietzia sp. CQ4
GGGCCGGCACGCCGGCTCGGCCCTGCGGGTGCGGCCAGGCGAGCTCCTCCGGGTCGGGGACGGTCGCGGCCAGGTCGCGGACTGCTCGGTGTTGACGTCGGGGCCCGGCCGGGTCGAGGCCGAGGTCCTGGCCCGGACCGTGGTCGAGCGACCGACGCCCCTGGTGACCGTGGTCCAGGCGCTCCCCAAGTCCGATCGCTCCGAGCTCGCCGTGGAACTGGCCACCGAGGCCGGGGCGGACCGGATCGTGCCGTGGCAGGCGGACCGGTGTGTGAGCCGCTGGGCGGGCCCCAAGCTCGACAAGGGCCGGACCAAGTGGGCCAACGCGGCCCGTGCCGCCGCCAAGCAGTCCCGGCGCGAGTGGGAACCGGAGATCGGCGACCCGCTCGACTCCACCGGTCTCGTGGTATTCGTGGCCGAGGAGGTCCGAGCGGGTGCGACCGCGCTGGTGTTGCACGAGGACGGTGCCGCCGGTTTCGCGGACGCCGTGACCGCGGCGGGTCCCGTGGAACGCATCCTCCTCGTCGTCGGGCCCGAGGGCGGCGTCTCCGACGCCGAGATCGACTCACTCACCCACGTCGGGGCCCGCGCCGTCGTCCTGGGTCCCGAGGTGCTGCGCACCTCCAGCGCCGCCGCGGTGGCGCTCGGCGCCCTCGGAGTTCTCACGCGGAGATGGGCCCGCACTGGTACTACACTCGACCCGACCGCACCACCACCCAGGAAGTGATCCACGTAGGTACCCCAGAGAACGACGCAGTGAGTGACACGGTCGCCCGGACGCGGGGCGACGACCGCCGGGACCCCGGCGGCCCGCCCTCCCGCACGGCGGTCCAGCTCGACCCGGACCTGGCGATGGCGGTGCTCGGCGCCGCGGACGCCAACCTCCGGGCGCTCGAGGAGCTGCTCGACGCCGACCTGCACGTGCGGGGCGGCACCATGACCATCTCCGGCGACCCCGGCGCCGTCGACCAGGCCTCACGAGTGGTCTCGGACCTGCTCCGGCAGGCCGGACGTGGGGTGGAGATCACCCCGGCGTCGGTGCGACGCTCGGTCGAGATACTCGCCGACTCCGGGCCGTTGACCCCCGAGGAGGTGCTGGGCACGGACGTGCTGTCCCGGCGCGGCGGGATGATCCGGCCCAAGACGGTGGGGCAGAAGCGGTACGTCGACGCGATCGACGACCACACGGTGGTGTTCGGGCTCGGACCCGCCGGAACGGGAAAGACCTACCTCGCGATGGCCAAGGCGGTCGCCGCGCTGCGGGCCAAGGACGTCAGTCGCATCATCCTCACCCGCCCGGCGGTCGAGGCCGGGGAGCGGCTCGGCTACCTGCCCGGCACCCTGCACGAGAAGATCGACCCGTACCTGCGGCCGCTGTACGACTCGCTGCACGACATGATGGACCCGGAGGCCATCCCCAAGCTCATGGCGGCAGGGGTTATCGAGGTCGCCCCGCTGGCCTACATGCGTGGGCGCACCCTCAACGACGCGTTCATCATCCTCGACGAGGCGCAGAACACCACGCCCGAACAGATGAAGATGTTCCTGACCCGCCTCGGCTTCGGCTCGAAGATCGTCGTGACCGGGGACATCACACAGATCGACCTCCCGGGTGGGCAGCGATCCGGGCTCAAGGTGGTGCGCGACATCCTCAAGGGGGTCCCCGACATCCACTTCTCGGAGCTCACGTCCGCGGACGTCGTGCGGCACGCGCTGGTGGCCCGGATCGTCGACGCCTACGCGAAGCACGAGGAGCGCCTCGAGCGGGGCGAGGAACCCACCGCCGTACACAGGAACAGGGAGCACCGCCGCCGATGAGCATCGAGGTCGCCAACGAGTCGGGCGTGGAGGTCGACGAGGCCGAACTCATCGACGTGGCCGCGTTCGTGATCGCCCGGATGGACGTCCACCCCGCCGCGGAACTGTCGATCACCCTCGTGGACAAGGACACCATGGCGGATCTCCACGTGACGTGGATGAACCTGCCGGGTCCCACGGACGTCATGAGCTTCCCCATGGACGAGCTCTCCCCGGGGGGTCGCCCCGACCTGCCCGATCCCGGGCCGGCGATGCTCGGCGACATCGTGCTGTGCCCGGCGTTCGCCGCCGACCAGGCCGCCAGCTCCGGTCATCCGCTCGCGCACGAGCTCGCGCTGCTGACCGTGCACGGGTGCCTGCACCTGCTCGGGTACGACCATGCCGAGCCGGCCGAGGAGCGCGAGATGTTCGGCCTGCAGAACGAGCTGCTGGGCGAGTGGTACGACCACCGGGACGCCCCGCAGGACGACGCCCCGCGCGCGGACGCCTGACCCGTGGACCAGACCATTCTCACCACCGGCGCCGCCGTTCTGCTCATCCTGGTCGCCGGCGTCTTCGCCGCCCTCGACGCCGCGCTGAGCACGGTCTCGGTGGCCCGGGTCGAGGAGATGGCCAAGGAACCCCGCTACGGGGCGGCGAGGCTGTCGTTGATGCTGCTCAACCGGCCGCGCTACATCAACGTCGCCGTGCTACTGCACCTGTTGAGCCTGATCGCGGGGGTCGTGCTCCTGACCGTGGTGTTCGCCGAGGTCATCGAGTCCACGGTCTGGGCGCTGGTCGGGGTGATCGCGGTGACGACGATCGCCGCGTACGTCGTGGCCGGCGTCGGTCCCCGCACGCTGGGGCGCCAACACGCCTACTCGTTGGCACTGGGCGCCTCGACCCCGATGAGGGTGCTCGGGATGGTGCTGGGTCCCGTCGCCAGCCTCCTGGTGGGGGTCGGCAACGCCGTCACCCCGGGCCGGGGCTTCCGCAACGGCCCGTTCGCCTCGGAGATCGAGCTGCTCGAGATCGTGGACATGGCCCGCGAGCGCGGGGTGGTGGCCGACGACGAGTCGCGCATGATCCAGTCGGTGTTCGAGCTCGGGGACACCACCGCCCGCGAGGTCATGACCCCGCGGACCGAGATGGTGTGGATCGAATCGGACAAGACCGTCGGCCAGGCGGCCCGGTTGACCGTCAAGTCCGGGTACTCCCGGATCCCCGTGGTGGACGGTGACAACTCCGACGACGTGGTGGGCGTGATCTACCTCCGCGACATCGTGGCCCGTCTCGACGACCCCGACGGCCGCGCGGCCCCGGTCGCCGACGTGATGCGACCCGCGGTGTTCGTGCCGGACGCCAAGCGGATCGACGACCTGCTGTCGGAGATGCAGAGGGACCACAACCATCTGGCGATCCTGGTCGACGAGTACGGCGGAACCGCCGGGCTGGTGTCCATCGAGGACATCCTCGAGGAGATCGTCGGCGAGATCGTCGACGAGTACGACACCACCGAGGTGCCCCCCGTCGAGGAGCTGGAGGACGGGAGGTACCGGCTGTCGTCGAGGCTCGGTCTGGACGAGGTCGCAGAGTTGTTCGACGTGGAGTTCCCGGACGAGGTGACCGAGGAGGTCGAGACCATCGGGGGACTGATGGCGCTCGAACTCGGTCGCGTCCCGCTGCCCGGGGCGCACGTGGTCACCGAGGGGCTGGACCTGCGCGCCGAGGGCGGGCACGACCGTCGCGGACGGGTCAGGGTGGTCACCGTGGTGGCCGAACGGATCGACCTTGCCGCCGACGGCACACACGAGAACGACGACGAGGAGAACCGATGACCACGCCCGAGGGCTTCCGGAGCGGGTTCGTCAGCTTCGTGGGCCGGCCGAACACCGGCAAATCCACCCTCACCAACGCGCTGGTGGGCGAGAAGATCGCCATCACCTCCTCGCGGCCCCAGACCACACGGCACGCGATCCGCGGGTTGGTCCACCGACCCGACGCCCAGATCATCCTGGTCGACACCCCGGGGTTGCACCGGCCACGCACCCTGCTGGGCGAGCGGTTGAACGCCCTCGTGGAGGACACCTACTCGGACGTCGACCTGATCGGGTTGTGCATCCCTGCGGGGGAGCGGATCGGCCCCGGCGACCGCTGGATCCTCGAGCAGGTGCGCAAGCTCTGTCCCACCACCCCGATCCTCGGCCTGGTCACCAAGATCGACACCGTGTCCAAGCAGAAGGTCATGGAGCAGTTGGTCGCGGTCTCCAGGCTCCTCGGGCCGGACTCCGAGGTCGTCCCGGTGTCCGCCGCGTCCGGTGAGCAGGTCGACGTGGTGGCGGACGTCATCGCCTCTCTGCTCCCCGAGGGGCCGAGGTTCTACCCCGACAACGTGATCACCGAGGAGTCGGACGAGACCCGGATGTCCGAACTCATCCGAGAGGCCGCCCTCGAGGGCGTGCGGGACGAACTGCCCCACTCGATCGCCGTGTCGATCGAGGAGGTGCTGCCCCACGAGGGGCGTGACGACATGGTGGACGTCCACGCCACCGTCTACGTGGAGCGGCAGAGCCAGAAGGCGATCGTCCTGGGCAAGGGCGGCTCGCGGATGCGCGAGGTGGGCACCCAGGCCCGGGCGGGGATCGAGCAGCTCCTTGGGACCAAGGTCTACCTGGACCTGCACGTCAAGGTGCTGAAGGAGTGGCAGCGCGACCCCAAGATGCTCGGGCGGCTGGGTTTCTAGACCGCGGTCGTGCGAGTCCTTCTAACGCACGGCCGAACGAACGACCCCCACGATCGTCTCCCGTGCGGCCCGTCCCTCAGGGGTGGGCTGGAGCGGGTGCACGTGGAGTAGCCCCTGCTCCTCGATGTACGTGACGTCCACGCCGGCGGCGCGGGCCCGCTCCACCCCGAGCCGCACGTCGGGCAGGACGATGTCGCGGGTGGCGGCGAAGACCGTCAGCGGCCCCAGACCGGTGAAGTCCCCGCACAGCGGGCTCACCCGCGGGTCGTCCACCGGCAGCTCGGCACGCCAGGCGTCGATGAACACCCTCAGGCCTCGTCGGGCGAGCCACGGGTCACTGGGTTGGACCCGGTCGATGTCCGGGTTGTCCATCGCCAGGTCGAGCGCGGGGGAGATCAGGATCGTCGCCGGAAGACGGGACACACCCCGGTCCCTCAACTCCATCGCCGCGGACAGCGCGATCTGGCCCCCGGCGCTGTCACCGGCGAGACACACCGGGCCGTGCTCGGCGACCTCGTCCCGCACCAGGTCGGCCACCCCGGCCACCACGCCCGCCGCCGTGCCGCGGTTCGTCGCCGACACCGGGCCCGCCAGCGGGT
>NZ_JAALDZ010000013.1:0-19352 GCF_014145125.1 Dietzia sp. CQ4
GGCCGGTCAGCGCGGCGCGGGCCGGGCCAGTCCCCCCGCGAGCCAGTCCACGAGATCGGCCACGTACTCCCGGTGGGCCGGTCCGGCCTCCGGGGGGTCGCAGGCCCGCACCGCGAGCTCGGCGGTGAGCATCACGATGAGCTGCCGGACCCGGTGCCCGGCGAACTCCCTGCCGCAGCGGGCGGTCGCGGCCGACACCAGCATCTCGAGCTGGTCCTGGAGAGCGGTGTCGGCGACCGGGCCGCCGGTGACCGTCCGGCCGACCTCGGCGAGCGCACCGACCTGGGCGATCACCCGGAGGGTGCAGCGGCCCTCGTCGTCGTCCAACAGGTCGGCCAACGGGGACACCACCGCCCGGACGATCTCCGCGAGTTCGGGGGTCGACGACGCCCACCGTTGCAGATCGGCCCGACGCTCGTCCTCCATGCGCAGGACCCCGCGGCGCAACACGTCCTCCAACAGGCCCAGGCGGCCGCCGAAGTGGTAGTTGATCGCCGAGTCGTTGCCCTGGCCGGCGTCGCCGACGATGTCGCGGATCCGCGCCGTCCGCCAGCCGTCGGAGGCGAAGCGCCGCAGTCCGGCCTGGTAGAGGGCCTCCCGGGTGGCGGTCGATCGGGGCTGGCGTGAGATCGCGGTGGAGCGGGGCACCCGCCCGAGTGTAGATCGCCCCTTCCCAATGTCTAACAGCACGTGTTAAATGTGGCCATGACCCGCCCAGTTCTTCCCACCCGCGAGCCGGCCCCGACCGAGCCTGCCCCGACCGAGCCGGCCCCGACCGAGCCCGCCCAGACCACCACGGGCCCCGCTTTCGACCCGTTCGACCCCGCGCACCTGGCCGATCCCTATCCCGGCTACCGGCGGTTGCGCGAGACGGACCCGGTCCACCTCCACCGCGGGGACGGCACCGCGGCCCGCCCGGACTTCTGGGCGCTGTCCCGCTACGCCGATGTCGACGCGGCGGTCTGCGACCCGGAGGCGTTCTCCTCCGCCAGCGGTCTGACCTTCTACCGCGACGAGATCGAGAAGCTGGGGCTGGCGCCGACCATCGTCATGATGGACCCGCCGGAGCACACCGGGAAGCGGCGGCTGCTGGCCAAGGCGTTCTCCCCGAAGCGGGTCGCGGAGACCGAGCCGCAGATCCGCGACTTCGTCCGTGGGCGCCTGGCCGAGATGGCCGAGAGGGACGACGACGAGGTGGTCGACCTGCACCGGGACTTCAGCTCGCAGATCCCCACTTTCGTGCTGGCCCAGCTGTTCGACCTGCCGGCAGCGGACCGCCCCCGGTTCGGCCCGTGGGTCAGCGCGCTGACGACCCTGCAGGAGGAGGGGTTCCGTCCGGCGGGCCTCGAGGGCGGAGCGGCGGCGGCGGTGGCGGAGATGTTCGCCTACTTCGGGGAGCTCATCGCCGAGCGGCGCACGAGCCCGGGAGAGGACCTCGTCTCCGCCCTGACGCAGGCCGAGATCGACGGCGAGAGGCTGGACGACTGGGACATCCTCGGGTTCTGCTTCGTGATCGTGGCGGGCGGCAACGACACCACCGGCAATCTCATCTCGCACACCGTGGCGCTGCTCGACGAGCACCCGCCGCAGAGGGAGCTGCTCGTGGCGGACCCGGGGCTGATCCCCGGCGCGCTCTCGGAGTGCCTGCGCTTCGAGTCCAGCGTGCAGGCGCTCGCGCGGACGACCACCCGCGAGGTGACGGTGGGCGGGGTGACGATCCCGGCGGGGGAGAAGGTGATGATGCTCTACGGCTCGGCCAACCGCGACGAGCGCGAGTTCGGTCCCACCGCCGAGGAGCTCGACATCACCCGGGAGATCACCGGGCACCTGGGGTTCGCCCGCGGCCCGCACTTCTGCATCGGCTCGCACTTCGCGCGTCTGCAGGCGCGGATCGCCGTGGAGGAGCTCTACGCCGCGCACCCGGCCATCGGGGTCGACAGGGGCGCGGCCGTCCGGGCGCTCTCGCCGTTCACCCGCGGGTTCCATTCGCTGCCCGCGACGGGGTTCTCCGCGCCGCGGCCCTGACCCGCGCGCCGCGACCCGCACCGCTGTCCCTCTGTTCTCGCGGTCGACACGAGCGGGGCCTGCCTGATCGCCGCGATGTCATCCCACGGGATGAGTGAGGCCTCCTCACCCGCGCCCGGGACGAGCGCATCGGTCCGCAGTTCGATGCGGCGCCGCCACGGCCGCTGTACCGGTAGGTATGTCAGGCCGAAGGCGCAGATCGCGGCGATGTCGCCGGGCGGGGATCACCACCGCGTCCGGGGCCGGGTCCGGGGCCGAGGGCGACCCGGGGGTGAAGGGGGCCGATGGTGGGGTTGGAGCCGGGGCTGGAGACCCGAGTAAACGGGCGTCACACTGCCCGTATAAGAGTAACGTCACCTCATGTAGGCGGATGCGCCGTCCCTGGTGGATCCGCACCCCACTGCACAAGGACTCATCATGGCAACTCCACATGACACCCCGTCCGGGCCGTCCTCCGCCACGGTCCACCACCCTCCCCGAACCCGCCCGGTGAACTGGGTCATGCTCGTCGCGGGGGTCCTGCTGGCCGTGTTCGGCCTCGGGATGACCGCCACCGGCGCGGCTCTCATGGTGGCCGAGGCCTCCCAGCGCGACGGTCGCTACGCCTACACGGACACCGATCGACTCCAGACCGTCGGCCACGCCATCACGACCGCGCCCCTCACGGTCCACGTCGACGAGGGCGCCACCGTCGGCACGTTCGGTCTCGACGACCTGATCAGTATCCAGCTCCGCGCGACCCCGGTGGTCCCCGATCAGGACGTGTTCATCGGCATCGCCGATGCGTCCGATGTCTCGGCCTATCTCAACGACGTCCCCCACGCGGTGTTCGGCGACGACCCGTGGGACACCGGGTACACCGTCGACACCCCGTACACATGGGGCACGGGGTCCGACCCCGACACCGCGCTCGACGAGGTGCCCGGCACCCGCACCCCCGAACCGCCGACCGACCAGGACTTCTGGGCCCAGTCCGCGACGGGCGGCGAGCAGCAGACGATCACCGTCGACCTGCAGTCCGGCGACTGGGTGGTCGTGGTGATGAACGCCGACGGCACCCGCCCGGTGTGGGTCGACGTGCAGGTGGGCGCGCACACCGAGCTGTTCGGGCTCGCCAATCCCGGGGTTCTGGTCACCGGGATCGTGGCGCTGGTGCTGGGGCTGCCGCTGATCCTGCTGGGGACCGCCGGCCTCGGGCGCGACATCGACCGCGGGCCCGGTGCGGGCGTCCCCGCCGTGGGCGCGGGTCCCGATCCGCTGCGTCTGACCGGGCTCCCGGACCCGCAGGTCTCGCGCGCGATGTGGCTGATCAAGTGGCTGCTGGCGATCCCGCACTACATCGTCATCGCGCTGCTGTGGTTCGCGCTGGTGGTCACCACCATCGCCGCGGGCCTGGTCGTGCTGTTCACCGGTCGCTATCCGCGGTCGTGGTTCATGTACAGCGTCGGGGTGCTGCGGTGGAACTGGCGCGTGGGGTTCTACGCCTACTCCGTGCTCGGCACCGATCGGTACCCGCCCTTCTCGCTGGCGCCCGCCGACTACCCGGCCGAGTTGGACGTGGCCTACCCCGAGCGGCTCTCGCGCGGCCTGGTGTTGGTCAAGTGGTGGCTGCTCGTGATCCCGCACCTGCTCATCGTGGGCATCCTCACCGGCGGCGGGGCGGCTCTGACCAGCGCCTCGGAGTACGGGGGCGCCGAGTGGAACATCTCGCTGGTGGGCCTGCTCGTGCTGATCGCCGCGATCGGGTTGCTGTTCACCGGCCGCTACCTGCCCGGGCTCTTCGACCTGATCGTGGGTCTGAACCGCTGGGTGTACCGGGTCGGCTCGTACGTCCTGCTCCTGCGCGACGAGTACCCTCCGTTCCGCCTGGACCAGGGGCCGGAGGAGCCGGTCGGTCACGGGCCGGAGGTCCCGGCGGGTCACGGTCCGGAGGTCCCGGCGGGTCACGGGCCGGAGACCCCGGTCGGCCAGGGGCCGGAGGGTCCGGTCGGTCACGGGCCGGAGGGGCCCACCGTCTAGTCCGTCCCGTCCCCGCCGTCGCGGTGGCCCGTCACCATGCGGGCGAGGAGATCGGCGAGCCGCTCGTCGATCTCCTCGCGCTGGTCGGCCGGGATGTCGAGGGTGTCCAGAAGTGCGCCCCGCAGCACCGGCCAGGCGTAGACGGCGGTGAAGACCAGGAGCAGCTCGACGTCCCCGGCCGGCGGGGGAGAGGTCATGCGCCTCAGGGCGGCGGCCGGTCGTTCGGCCGGGTCGACCATCGGTGGGAACGCCGCCTCGCCGTCCAGGGCCAACCAGGCCAGGAGGCGGCTGATCTCCGGGTGTGCGGTGGCGCCGAGCAGCATCCCGCGCACGGCCTCGCCCGCGTCGTCGAGGTGCTCGAGCCGCGCGGCGCCGAGGCGCACCGCCTCCTGCATGACGGTGGTCAGCAGGGCGTCCTTCCGGCCGACGTGCCGGTGGATCAGGCCGAGGTTGACGTCCGCGGCGTCCGCGATATCGCGCAACGGCACGTGCGGCCCGCGCTCGGACAGTAGCCGCCGGGCCTCGCGCAGGACGGCGGAACGGACCTCGTCGCGACCGGTCGGGCGGGGTCGCGGGGCGCCGTGCCCGCGGGTGGGCGCGGAGTAGGGCGGGGTCGGTCCGGGGAGGCCGTCCTCGTCGTCGTCGGATCGGTTCTCACTTTCCATTCCCAAACTGTACACAATTGACTACAGTCGGGTTGACGGGTGTGGATTGACGCGCCCCGCCCCTCGTGCGAAAGGCCGACGATGACCACCACTGACCGCCGCGACGACATCGACGCGATCAAGTCCCTGAAGTACCGCTACCTGCGTTGTGTGGATCTGCGACTGTGGGACGAGCTCGCCGGGACACTCGCCCCCGAGGTCTCGGCCTCCTACGGCAAGCGCCTGTCCTACACCGGCCGCGACGAGGTGGTGGCCGGGTTGCGGGAGCAGATGACCGACGACGTCATCACCGAGCACCAGGCCCACCACCCGGAGATCGAGGTGGACGGCGACACCGCGACCGGCCGCTGGTACCTGCAGGACCGGGTGATCGTGCCCGCCTTCGACACGATGATCATCGGAAGCGCCTTCTACTCCGACACCTACGCGCGCCAGGACGGTCGCTGGGTCATCACGAGCACCGGCTACAAGCGCACCTACGAGGCGATGCTCAACCTCAAGGACATCCCGAGTTTCCAGCTCACGGACAACCACCTCGCCCCCACCGGCGGGCAGTGAGGGCGCGGGCGGACGGTGCAAGCTCTGCCCGGCGAGTCGGTGACGACGACTGTGACCGTGACGGTGACGCGTGGAGCTGATCGTCATCGCCGCGCTGTGCGTGGCGGCGGCCTCGGTCATCGGCGGCGCCACCGGGTTCGGCACGTCCCTGTTGGCCACCCCGTTGATGCTGATGGCGGGCATCGGACTGGCCGAGACGGTGGTGGTGAACCTTGTCGTGGCCCTGGTCACCAGGGTGGGCGTCACCGTGCAGTTGCGCGCTCACATCACCTGGCCGCGCGTCGCGGTGCTGGGACTGGCGAGTGTGCCGGGCGCCTGGTTGGGCGTTCAGACCATCGCGTTCCTGCCGGAGGAGCACCTCAAGCCGGCGGCAGGCGCGATCACGGTCCTGTGCGGGGTCGCCATGGCGCTGCCCGCGGCCAGGACACCCCGGCCGCCCTCGGCGATCGCGACCGCGGTCACCGGGGTGATCAGCGGGTACTTCTCCACCACCACCTCGCTCAACGGACCGCCGGTCGTCCTGCTGCTCAGCCGGGCCAGGCTGCCGCCGCTGGGCTTCATCGCCGACCTCGCCGGGTACTTCGTCATCACCAGCCTGGTCTCCCTCGCACTGTTGTGGTCGGGCACCGAGATCGACCTGCCCGCCCTGCTGCCCATGGTGGTGGCCTGCACCGTCGTCGGGGTCCTGGCCAACCAGCTCGGAATCGGCATCGCCATGCGCCTGCCCACCCACGTGTTCCGCTCCGCCGTGATCTCCCTCGTGGTGATCGCCGGCCTCGTCACCTTCGCCACCGCGTGATCGACCTTCGCCACCGCGTGATCGACCTTCGCCACCGCGTGATCGCCGTGACGCCCCGCTCCCACTCCCACAGATTCCCGTACCGACCCCGGAGGACCCCATGACCGACAGCACCGCACAGACCGACGGCACCACACAGACCGACACGACCACGCAGACCGACACGACCGCGCAGCACACCGAGACCGCCGGCACCGCACGGGAGAACCGTCTGGCCGGAAAGGTCGCCATCGTCACCGGCGGCGGGCAGGGGGTCGGGGAGGGCATCGCGCTCGGCCTCGCCGAATCCGGTGCCGCGCTGTTGCTGGTCGGGCGTCGGATGCGCAAGCTCGAGCGGGTCGCCGAGATCATCCGCTCGAACGGTGGCACGGCCGAGTGCCTGGCCGTGGACATCATCACCGACGGCGCCCCCGAGGCGATCATCGCGACCGCCGTGGAGAAGCTCGGCGGGGTCGACATCCTGGTCAACAACGCCAACATGGCCATGCCGCTGCCGCTGTCCGACTACCCCGACGACGAGTTCCGCAAGGCCTTCGAGGGCGGCCCCCGAGTGACCTTCACCCTGATGAAGCTGGCCCGGCCCGAGATGGCCAAGCGCGGAGGGGGCACGATCATCAACCTCGTGACCGCCGCCGCCGTCCGGTGGGACGCCGCGAACTACGGCGTCTACGCCGCGGTCAAGGAGGCCATCCGCGCCCTGACCCGCGCCGCCGCCTACGAGTGGGCGGCCGAGGGCACCCGCGCCCTCAACGTGGCGCCACACGCCCACAGCCCCGGGCTGGACTGGTGGATGGAGAACAACCCCGAGGAGGCGGAGGAGTTCGTGTCGAGCATCCCCGCCGGCCGCGTGGGCGACCCCCTCCCCGACATCGGTCGCCCGGTGGCCTGGCTGTGCTCGGCCGAGGCCTCGTACCTCAGCGGTGCCACCATCCCCCTCGACGGCGGCCAGTCCCGCTGGGGCTGACCTCGTCGTCGTCGTCCCACCCCGCCCCCTCCCGGAAAGCTGCCGCCATGACCCCGACCCCCGGCCCCGCGACCACCGCACCGAACAGCCGAGATGCGCTGGCCCTGGCCGCCGACATCCGCTCCGGCTCCACCGACCCCGCCGAGGTGCTGGAGGAGGCGGTCCGCCGGATCGAGCGGCTTGACCCCGGGCTCAACGCCGTGGTCTCCACCCGCGTCGACGCCGCGCGCGCCGAGGTGGCGGCGGGACTGCCGGACGGCCCGCTCCGGGGCGTGCCGATCGTCATCAAGAACCTCGGCACGGATGTGGCGGGGCAACCCGCCACGGACGGTTCGAGGCTCTTCGCCGACGTCGTCGCGACCGTCGACAGCGCGGTCGTCCGGCGGTACAAGGCGGCGGGAATGGTCGTCCTGGGCACCACCAACGTGCCCGAGATGGGCAAGACCACCACCACCGAATCGCTCCTGTACGGGCCCTGCCGCAACCCCTGGGACACCTCCCGCTCCACCGGGGGCTCCAGCGGCGGGTCGGCGGCGGCGGTGGCCTCGGGGATGGTGCCGGTCGCGCACGCCACCGACGGGGGTGGCTCGATCCGCATCCCCGCGGCGATGTGCGGGCTGGTCGGGCTCAAGCCCAGTCGAGGTCGGGTACCCGCCTGGCCGCATCCCTCCGCGCTGGCCGCGCCGATCTCGTACCACCACGCCGTGACCACGACCGTGCGCGACAGCGCGGCACTACTCGACGCGGTGGCGGGCCACGTGCCAGGCGACGCCTACGGAGCCCCGACCCCGCGGCGGCCGTTCGTGGAAGAGGTCGGATTCGACCCCGGGGTCCTACGGATCGGCGTGATGCGCACGGCCCCGGGCCCGTTCCCGACCGATCCCGAGTGCTCGGCGGCCGTGGACCGGACGGCGACCCACCTGTCCGGGCTCGGGCACGAGCTGGCCGAGGTGGAACTCGGCATCGACGTGATCGAGGCGATGACGGCCCTCGGCGACATCATGGGCGCGAGCCTGCGGGCGAGCGTCGAGGACCGGCTCGCCGCGCTGGGCCGGGAGCTCCGCGAAGGCGACCTGGAACCGTGGACCATGGCGATCCTCGACAACGCCGGAGCGCTGACCGCGCCGCGCGTGGCCCGCGCCCTGCAGACCGCCCAGCGCACCGGCTGGCGGATCGCCGAGCTGTTCCACGACGCCGGATTCGACGCGCTGCTCCTCCCGACTATGCCGGCCACGACCCCCGAGCTGGGCTACCTCGACGTCACCGACCCGGGCTCCATGTGGACCAGGTCGTCGACGTTCTCGGCCGCCACCAGCATGTTCAACCTCTCCGGCCAGCCCGCCCTCTCGCTGCCGGCCGGCACCGACGCCCGGGGCATGCCGGTGGGGGTGCAACTGGTCGCGGACTACGCCCGCGAGGACACACTGCTGAGGCTGTCGGGCCAGCTCGAGGCCGCGGCGCCGTGGCCGGCGGTGGCCCCGGGATACGCGGGGTGGTGACGCGCGGGAGTTGATCGTCCGGGCGCGGGCATGCGGTGACCCGCCCGGCGCATCCCGTGGACCGCCCGCGTATCCCGCGCGTCCCGCCCCGAGCCCGGCGCCCATCCGCTCCCGCGCCTGGCGTCTCGCTCGTGCGCCCGTACATGTCGGGTGCAGCCGCTTCTGGGGATGGCGTCTCGCCTGCACATCGGCGCACGCGAGGCGCCATGGTCGCGTGCGGCTGGGGCCGGACGAGCGAACCCATCCGCGCAGATCTACTCGAACACGTCGCGACCCCGGATCCACGTCGCGACCCCGGATCCACCTCGCGACCCCGGATCCCTTCGGTGGGATCCGGGGTCGTCGGCGTTCACGGTCAGTCCTGCACGAACGCCCCGTCGAACATCATCGTCGAGAACAGGGTGGGGGCGACGCCCCGGACCGAGTCGTCGATCACCACGTACTCCTCCGCGTTGGCGATCACCGCGAACGGCACGACGCGGTTGTAGACCTCCTGCAGGGCATCCAGCGCCGCCTTCTGCGATTCGAGATCCGGCGCGGCCTTGAACGCCGAGACCGCGGCGGTGAGCTCGGGGTCGTCGACGCCGGAGAGGTTGAGCGACCCGCCCGGAACCATGGCACCGGCGAAGGTGGACGCCGGATCGGCGTCGGACGGCGACAGCCCGCCCACCACCGCCTCGAAGTCACTGGTGAACTGCCGGGCGACGACCTGCGCGACGGGCCCGCTCTGGATGGTGACGTCGAAGCCGGCGGCGTCCAGCAACGCCTTGATCGCCACCCCGGTCTCCATGTTCTCGGGGCTATCCGCCACCAGCAGTGTCAGGGAACCGTCCCAGTCCGGCCGATCGGACCTGACCTCCTCCACCAGGGCGCGGGCCTGCTCGACGTCGTACCGCGGCCCCTCCAGCCCGTCGTAGAAGCGCGAGGACTCGGCGATGAGCGCGGCGGTGGGCTGCCCGAGACCGCCTGTCAGGCGCTGGTCGATCAGGTCGCGATCGAGTGCGTGGGCGAAGGCCCGGCGGGCCCGCTCGTCGGTGAGGACCCCGTCGTACCCGGCCGCCCCGGCGTTGAGGTTGACGATGGACCCGGCGCTGGTGACCACCTCGAACCCGCGCTCGCCCCGGTCCTGGGCGGCGGTGACGGTCTTGGCCCCGCGCAGGAAGCCCACCTGCAGCTCACCGGTCTGGAACGCCTCATAGGTGCCCTGCGAGCCGGGGATCCGGACGAAGCGCAGGGTGGGGCAGACCGGGCCGCCGTAGTAACCGGGGTTCGGCTCCAGCACGACCTCCTGGTCCGGGGTGTAGGACGCCACGGTGAACGCCCCCGCACCGATCGGCTCGCGAGCCCAGTCCTCGGGACTCGTCGCCTCGTAGGCGTCCCGGGGAATGACCTCCCCGGCGACGCCCGCGAGCAGGATCGGGAAGCCGGCCCACGGCTCGGCCAGGGAGAACTCGACGGTGAGCGGGTCCACGACGCGGGTGCGTTCCACCTGCATCGCGTCCGTCATCGCGTTCGAGCGCGTGGCCGGGTCCTTGTGCAGGTCGAGGGTGAACGCCACGTCCTCGGCGGTGAGGGCGTCGCCGTTGGAGAAGGTGACACCGTCCCGCAGGGTCAGGGTCCACACGGTGTTGTCGTCAGTGGACTCGAGGGACTCGGCGAGCTTGGGTTCGAACTCCTCGGACTCCGGGTTCCACCGCATGAGCCTGTCGTAGACCGCGGCGGACTGGGCGGCGCCGCGGACGCCGAACATCCCCTGTCCCGGAGCGAAGGTGGGGAGCATGGCGTACTCGCCCACGGTGATGGTGCCGCCTGCGCGGTCCTCGGTGCAGCGCTCGGACAGGTCCGGGGTGGTGGCGCCGGACGCGGCCCCGGCGGTCCGGGTGTCACCGCCCCCGCAGGCGGTGAGGGTGAGGGTGGTCGCGGCGAGGACGGCCAGGGCGCTGGTGACGCGGGTCATCTGTTCTCCTTGTGGGTGTGTGGACATGGTCGGGACACAACGGGGCCCCGGGCGGCCCCGCCGTGGGGCGGGAGCCCGGGGCCCGTGTGCGTGGGGGAGCGGAGTGGAGCCGGCCGAACAGGGCCGGCGGGGGTCACTCCTGGACGAACGCCCCGTCGTAGAGGACCGTCGAGGACAGGGTCGGGGTGAGACCCCCGACGGTGTCGGAGATCGCGACGTACTGCTCGGCGTTGGCCATCACGGTGAACGGCTGCACCTCGTTGAAGACCTCCTGCAGGCGGGTGAGCGCCTCCTTCTGGGCGTCGAGGTCGGCGGCGGCCTTGAGGTCGTTGATGGCGGCGGTGAGCTCCGGGTCGTCGATCCCGGTGATGTTGGTCGCCCCGGTCGGGAGCATTCCGCTGGCGAAGGCGGCCGCAGGATCGGCGTCCGAGGTGGCCAGTCCGCCGATCACGATCTCGAAGTCCCCGGTGAACTGGCGTGCCGTGACCTGGGAGACCGGCGCGTTGTCGATCACGACCGTGAACCCGGCCGCGTCCAGCAGCGCCTTGGCCACGACTCCGGCCTCGATGTTCTCGGGACCGTCGCCGATGAGCATGCGCAGGGTGCCGTCCCAGTCCGGGGTGTCGGCCTTGACCTCCTCCACCAGGGCCCGGGCCGCCTCCACGTCGTACGCAGGCCCTTCCTGGCCGTCGTAGAGCCGGGAGGAGTCGGCGACGAGTGCGGAGGTGGCCTGGCCCTCACCGTTGTAGAGGCGCTGGTTCCACAGGTCGCGGTCCAGCGCGGCGGCGACGGCCTGGCGGGCGCGGACGTCGGTCAGGACGCCGTCGTATCCGGCCTTGCCGGAGTTCATGTTGATCACCGAGCCGGAGCTGATGATCTCCTCGAAGCCGCGGACCTCGTCGTCCTGGGCCATGTTCACGAACTTGGCGCCGCGCAGGAACCCGACCTGGACCTCACCCGTCTGGAACGCGTCGTAGGTGCCCTGGGATCCGGGGATGCGGATGAACTTCAGGGTCGGGCAGACGGGACCGCCGTAGTAGTCGGGGTTGGGCTCGAGCACGGTCTCCTGGTCCGGCGTGAAGTCGGCGACGGTGAACGCTCCGGCGCCGATCGGGTTGCTGGCCCACTCCTGCGGGTCGGCGGCCTCGTAGGCGTCCCGGGGGATGACCTCCCCGACGGTCCCGGCGAGCGTGATGGGGAACCCGGCCCACGGGTCGGCGAGCGTGAACTCGACGGTGAGCGGGTCCACCACCCGCGCCTCGGTGATCTCCATGGCCTCGGTCATCGCGACCGACCGGGTGGCGGGGTCCTTGTGCAGGCCCACCGTGAACGCGACGTCCTCCGCGGTGAGCGGGTCGCCGTTGGAGAAGGTCACTCCGTCGCGGAGGGTGAGGGTCCACACGGTGTTGTCGTCGTTGGACTCCAGCGACTCGGCCAGCTTGGGCTCGAACTCCTCGGCCTCCGGGTTCCACACCATGAGCCGGTCGTAGACGGCCGCCGACTGGGCGCCGCCGCGGACGCCGTACTGGCCCTGGCCGGGCGCGAAGCTGGGGAGCATGGAGAACTCGCCCACGGTGATCGTGCCGCCGGCGCGGTCCTCGGTGCAGCGCTCGGACTGGTCCGGCGCGAGGCCCTCGCCGCCGGCCGCGGCGGTCGAGTCGTCCCCGCCCCCGCCACATGCGGTCAGGGTCAGGGTGGCCGCCGCTAGTACGGCCAGTGCGCTGGTGGTGCGCTTCATCGGTTCTCCTCGAGAGGGTGGTGGCACGCGACCTGGTGGCCGGGTGCGATGACGGTCAGCTGTGGGCGTTCGGCTGCGCAGATCTCGGTGGCCCGGGGGCACCGGGTACGGAAGCGGCAACCGGACGGGGGGTCGAGCGGGGAGGGCAGTTCCGAACTCGTGGCGGTGATCGGCGACTCGCCGAGCGTGTCCGCGAGGGTGCCGCCGAGTGTGGGGGCCGACGAGATGAGCAGCATCGTGTACGGGTGGGCGGGCGCGCGGTAGAGGGAGGAGGTGTCGGCGACCTCGCACACCGTGCCGAGGTACATCACGGCCACCTGGTCGGCGATGTTGTGCACCACCGACAGGTCGTGGGAGATGAAGACCATCGTCAGCCGGTAGCGCTCCTTCATCTCCTCGAGCAGATTGAGGATCTGCGCCTGCACGGAGACGTCGAGCGCCGAGACCGGCTCGTCGCACACCAGCACCTCGGGCTCGAGCACCAGTGCCCGGGCCAGCGCGATGCGTTGGCACTGGCCGCCCGAGAACTCGGACGGGCGCCGGCCACCGGCGTGGTCGGGGTCCAGGCCCACCGCCTCGAGGGCCGCGTCGACCCGGCGCCGGATCTCCTCCCGGCCACCGTCGACGCCCTGGATCTCCAGGCCCTCCGCCACGATGTCCCGGACCCTGCGGCGGGGATTGAGCGACGAGACGGGGTCCTGGAACACCATCTGGATCAGCTTCCGGGCCCGGGTGAGGGAGGCCCCGGAGAGCGAGCACAGGTCGGTCTCGTCGACCATCACCCGCCCGGAGGTGGGACGGGGGAGCTGGAGCAACGCGCGACCGAGGCTGGACTTGCCGCAGCCGGACTCGCCGACCAGAGCCAGCGTCCTGCCGCGGGGGACGTCGAGGGAGACGTCCGAGACGGCGTGGACCGTCCCCTTGCGGGTGTGGTACTCGACGGTCACGTGATCGACGACGAGCTTGGCGTCCCCGAGCCGTCCCGCGTCCGGCGGGGTGGCCGCGTCGGCGACGTGCTGACTGGAGCCGGTCATGAGGCCTCGCTGCTGGTGCGGTGGTGGACGGGGACGGTGGGGTGGAGACATCCGACGCGGTGGACGGTGGTCGCCGTGGGGTGGGAGGTGGAGGCCGTGGCGAGGTCCCCGAGAGGGGGGTCGACGACGAGGCAGTCGTCCGCCACCCGGGGGCATCTCGGGGCGAACCGGCATCCCGGCGGCATCTCCCGCAGGTTCGGCGGGCGCCCCTCGATCACGGTGAGCCGGGTGTGCGGAGGCAGGTCCGGCCGCGGGATCGAGTCCAGCAGTGCGCCGGTGTAGGGGTGCGCGGGTTCGTCGAGCAGCGCCCGGGTGTCGCCCACCTCGAGGAACCGACCGGCGTACATGACCCCGATCCGGTCGGTGTGCTGCGAGACCACGGCGAGGTCGTGGCTGACCAGGATCATCGCCATGTCCCCGTCGGCCTGCAGCCCGTGGAGGAGGTCGAGGATCTCGTGCTGCACCGTCACGTCGAGCGCGGTGGTGGGCTCGTCGGCGATGAGCAGCTTGGGCGAGCAGGACAGGGCGATGGCGATCCCGACGCGTTGGCGCATGCCGCCGGAGAGCTGGTGGGGGTACTCGGTGAGGCGGGCGCGGGGAGAGGGGATCCGGACCCGCTCGAGGAGCTCGACCGCGCGGTCGGCCGCCTCCCGGCGACCCAGTCCCAGATGGTGCCGCAGCGGGTCGATGATCTGCCGACCGATGGTCCGGATGGGGTTGAGCGAGGTGAGCGGGTCCTGGAAGACCATCGCGATCTCGCGTCCCCAGAACTTCTGTGCCTCGCGCTGGGACAGGGCCAGGACGTCCCGGCCGTCGAAACGGACCGTCGAGGAGGGATCCACCCGCGCGGAGGTGGGGGCGATGCCCATGATCGAGCGGACGAGCATCGACTTGCCGGAGCCGGACTCGCCGACGATGCCGATCGTCTCGCCGCGGCGCAGGGAGATGTCGACCCCGTCGACGGGCGTGATGCGCCCGGAGGGGGTGTCGATGTGGGTGCGGAGTTCCCGGACCTCGAGCAGCAGGTCGTCCCGGTCGTTCGACGACACGGGTCGGCGGGGTGGTGCGGCGGCGATGACGGCCTCCTCGGTGTGATGGTCCGGTCTAAGTCATCTACTTAATCCGTCTTGCTGTGACGAGTATCACGGCATATGGTGTCTACGTCAAGACGACTAAGTAACCGCCTCAGGCGGTGTCTCAATCGAAGGGTCTCTACGTGCTCAGGTTCATTGGCGAACGCGCTCTGCACGCGGTCGTCGTCGTCGTACTCGCCGCGACCGGCGCGTTCTTCCTCATGGAGGCGGTGCCGGGCGACTCCGCGGCCTCGGCCGTCGGCCCGGGAGCCACCGCGGAGCAATACCAGCTGGCGAGGGAGGAGCTTGGGCTGGACGATCCCGTGTGGACCCGGTTCACCGACTGGGTCGGAGGGGTGGCCTCCGGCGACCTCGGGAACTCGCTGGTCCCGCCCAACCAGTCCGTGGTGGAGCTGATCGGCAACGCGCTGCCGGTCACCATGCAGCTCGCGTTCCTGTCGATCATCCTCTCGCTGGCGATCGCGGTGCCCGTCGCCGTGTGGTCGGCCTACCGGCGCGGTGGGGTGTTCGACCAGGTGGCCTCGATCGTGGCGTTCGCGTTCATCTCGGTCCCCAGCTTCGTGGCCGGCCTGCTGCTGATCTACCTGTTGGTCTTCAACCACTCGTTGGCGCAGCAGTTGATCCTCGGCGCGGCGGTGGTGATCGGCCTCGCGGTGGCGCTGTCCCCGCTCGGCAGGCGCGGCGGCCCCGGGTCACCCGGGGTGATGTGGGGCCGGGCCCTGATCGGTGGCGTCGCGGTGGGCGCGGTGCTGGCCCTGCTGGCCCTGTTCCTCCCCGAGTTCCCGCGGCAGGGCTACGTGCCGCTGGCCGACGGACTGGGGGAGAACCTGCGGAGCATCGCCCTGCCGGCCATCACCCTCGCCCTGATGGAGGTCGCGATCTTCACCCGCGTCCTGCGGACCGACATGATCTCCACCCTCCAGCAGGACTTCGTCCTCTCGGCCCGCGCCAAGGGCATGCCCACCCGGCACGTCCTGGTCGCGGAGGCGCTGCGGCCGTCCACGGTCTCCATCATCACCCTGGCCGGGATCAGTCTGGGCCGGCTCATCGGCGGGACGGTGGTGGTCGAGCGGCTGTTCAACCTCCCCGGCATGGGCAGCATGATCGTCGACGCCGTCCAGAACGACAACCTGCCGGTCGTACTCGGCGGGGTGATCGTGATCGCCGTGTTCTACGTCCTGGTCAACATGACCGTCGACGTCACGTACGCACTCATCGACCCGAGGATCCGCCGTGGCTGACACCGACCCGACCCGCCCCGATTCCAGCCGCCCCGATCCCACCGGGGCAGCCTCCACCCGCGCTGCCTCCGGGCCCGTCGCGGGCCCCGCCGTCGTCGCCGATCCCACCGTGGCCGCCGCCACCCCGGTACGCCGCCGTCCGAGGATGCCCCGGTTGTCCGGACTCGGCACCGCGCTCGCCCTGGCCTGGACCGTCCTCATCGTCCTGGGCGCACTGTTCGTGGACTTCCTGCCGCTGGCCGAGGCGCGCGACCCGTCCCTCGCGCTGATGACGCCGTCGACCCTCGCCCCCGACCTGCTGTCCGACCATCCCCTCGGGACGGACGGACAGGGCCTGGACATCCTGGGAGGCCTGCTCTACGGCGCCCGGGTCTCCCTCGTCGTGGGCATCGGCGGAGTCCTGGTCGGGGCCCTCGTCGGTGGCGCGCTCGGGCTGGTGGCCGGCTACCGGGGTGGGTGGACCGATCGCATCGTCTCCATCATCACTGACACCCTGCTGGCGTTCCCGTCGCTCATCCTGCTCATCGCGATCGTCACCGTGCTCGACCCGACGCTGCCCAACATCACCCTCGCCCTCGGGATCATGGTTGTCCCGGCCTACGCCCGGCTCGTCCGGGCCAACGCGATGAGCTTCGCCGGCCGGGAGTTCGTCACCGCGGCGAGGTCGCTCGGGGCGGGTGAACTGCGGATCATGCTGCGGGAGGTCACCCCGAACATCGTCCAGCCGGTCTTCTCGTACAGCTTCATGCTCGTCGCCGTGTTGATCGTGGCCGAGGCGTCGCTGAGCTACCTGGGGCTGAGCATTCCCCGGCCGGAACCGACATGGGGCAACATGATCAGTGCCGGTCAGGCCGATTTCCAGCGATACCCGTATCTCGTCGGCGTCCCGGCGGTCGTACTATTCCTGACGGTGCTCAGTTTCAATCAGCTGGGCGAGGCGGCAGGTCGGAAGTGGAGTCCCGGTGCAGCGAAGATCTGATGAGACCTCAGCCGAGGGGAGCGCAGCCGACGTGGCCGAGATGCCCGAGGAGGCCGGCGATTCCCGCGAGGCCAAGGACGCCAAGACGGCGATGATCGAGGTCGCCGAGAAGATGATCAGCGAGCGGGGGCTGGACGACGTCTCGATGCGCGACGTCGCGACGGCGGCCGGTCAACGCAACAACTCGGCCGTCCAGTACCACTTCGGCAGCCGCGACGGGTTGATCCTGCAGGTGTTGCGACGCCGGATCATCTCCCTGGACTCCGCCCGGAAGGCGCGGCTGGCCGCGGCCGACGAGCAGGGTCTGGGCTACGACCTGCACACCCTCGTCGGGGTGCTGTTCGAACCGATCGTCGAGCTCCTGCGCGCCCACCCCGAGGCCACGCACTACGCGCGGTTCCTGCAGCGGGTCGGGCCGGTCATGGCGCCGGGCATCCCGGAGGCGGATCTGCGGACGGCGACCGACGACGTGGTGGTGCGGCTGATCGACGTGCTCTCCCACTTGCCGCGGCGGGTGGCGTTCGAACGCATCGACCTGGCCACCCAGATGTTCACCGGGGCGCTGGCGGTCTACGAGGACCGCCGGGACGCCCGGAACACCGTGGTCAACGCGCGGTTCGAGGACGTCGTGGCGCACCTCTACGACATGATCGAGGCCGCACTGTGTGCCGGGGCGGGGTCCGGGGCCGGGTCCGGGGCCGGGGCCGTGTCGCGGGACTGACCCGCCTTCAGACCCGCCCGCGGAGCAGCTTCCGGAAGTAGACCATCGGCTGCAGATACCGGTCGAACGCGTAGGTCGAGCGTCTGGGCACGGTCAGGTCGATCCCGCGCACCGACGGTGCGGGCCGACCGTCCCGGTCGTGCTCGACCAGCATCAGCCGGTCGCGGCTCACGGCGATCGGGATGATCGTGTAGCCGTCGTACCGCGTGCCGGGTCCGCCGTCACGGGCCGCGCGCAGGTTGTCGGCGACCACCGCCACCTGCGGTCTCAGCGCCCCTCCTGACGGACGGGTGTCGACGGTCGCGGCGTCGCCCAGGCCCCAGACCGAGTCGAGGCGCGCGTGGCGCAGGGTCCGGGGGTCCACCTCGACCAGCCCGGCGACACCGCCGTCGGACAACCCGGCGTCGGCGATGAACTTCGGCGCGCGGCTCAGAGGGGTGACGTAGGCCAGGTCGACGTCCTCGATCGTGGTGGGGACCGGGCCGTCGAGTGTGACGGTGCGGGCGTGGTGATCCACGGCGGCGACCTCGGATCCCTCGTGGACGGTGATGCCGTACTCCCGGAGGTACGGCTGCACCCGCGAGTCGCACGGTTCGAGTCCGAGGAGTCCGCGGAACGGGGTCACCAGGTGCACGTCGATACGATCGAGCACCTTCTCGCGCCGCCAGCGGTCGCACGCCAGGAACATGGCCTTGAGCACGGTCCCGCCGCAGGAGGCGGGTTCGGGTGGCACCGAGAACACCACGGTCCCCTCGCGCAGGCGGACCAGCGCGGCGCACGCGCGACCCGCGTACTCGGGCACGTGGGCCGAGGCCGCCCATCCGGCGACGTAGGCCTTGTCCAGCCCGGGGACCGCGTCCCACCGCGGGGTCAGGCCGGGGCACACGACCAGGTCCTCGTAGGTGATCGTGGGACCCTCCTCGCGCGGACCGAGGGTGACGGTGTGGGCGTCCGTGTCGACCCGTCCGGCCAGGTGGGGGAGCAGGTGGACGCCGGCGGGGACGACGTCCGTCATCGCGCGTTCGTACCGCCTCATCGGTGCCAGGCCGGTGGCGGCGTAGTTGAGCATCGGCCGGTACCGGTGCACGGGACTCGGGTCGACCAGAGCGATGTTCTGCCGACCGTCCCGGCGCAGGCGGGCCGCCAGGGAGATCCCGGCGTTGCCCCCTCCGATGATCACGGTGTCGAACGCGGCGGACACGGGTCAGACCGTCACTGCGTAGCCCACGAGCCCGATGACCAGGAGGAGGACGACGACGACGATGACGACGATCGGGATGTATGCCCCCTTCTTGGACGGGGACGGGGTGGGGCTCTGCCGTTGCGTCGGGCTCTGCTTCTCCGTGGCGCTGTCCGACTGCATCGACGTGGAATCGGAGTCCGGGGTCTGCGGTCCGTCGGGTGAACCGCCGCTGTCGAGATCGGGGCTCTGACTCGGATCGGGGTCGGAGGGCCGTGCGTGGGTCATGGGACACCTTTCGTGGCGGCTGGACCCTCCACGCTATGGCGTCACCCGCGCACCCTCCACCGGTCGGGCCGCAGCCACGACCACCACCCCGGGCCCGGCCCCGGCCCTGATCGAGGTGAGGACCCCGGCCACCGACCATGCCGTGATCGCCGAGGTGCGGCCACCGGAGTCCGGGTCCACCGCGTTCTCGAAACGCATGTCGTAGCGGCCCACCGGGGACTCCCACTCCACCACGTGTCGGGTGCGCTGCACCCCGGGGTCGGCCACCACGATCGACTCCACGCGGTCCAGGCCGAGCGTCGCGAGCGCGAGCGCCACGGAGGCGTTGGAGGTGCGGGGGAACTCCAGCGCCGCCTCCCGCGCGGACCCGCGGAAGACCTCGAGGGGCGTGTCGAGGGTCTGCCGGATGCCCAGGGCGGCCGGGCTCTTGATGGTGACGTGGCGAAGCGCGGCCTCATCGGTGCCCGCCCGGGCCGCCGCCGCGAGGACGTCCAGTCCGCCCACCGCCCCGGCGGGGAACGAGGACGCGGCCCGGGCCGTCCCCGATCAGGTCCTGCGGGTACTCGTGCCGCGCGAACACCCCGCACGAGC
>NZ_JAALDZ010000140.1:0-3480 GCF_014145125.1 Dietzia sp. CQ4
GATCGACCGCGGGTTGATGCCCGAGCAGTTGGCGATCGATATCGCGTGCCGCCTGGCCGAGGTACCCGACGCGATCGTGTCGGTCGTGGAGGACGAGGTGGTCGCGCGTGTCATGGACGACCTCGACGGTGGCGACCGGCCGAGCCGCACCGCGGTGGACTCCGTGATCGATGATGCCGTGGGGAGACACGACCCGGCTGCCGCGGAGGATGCAGCCGCCGCGGCGGCCGCTACCCGCTCGGTCCGATTCCGCGGGGCACGGAACGGCATAGCCACGATGTGGGCCAGGCTCACCGCTGCCGATGCCGAACTCCTTCGGCGTCGCATCGAGACCGACGCGTCGGCCGCCTCGGCGGACGGGTTGGATCGTCCCATGGACCAGCTCCGCGCCGACGCCCTCGCCGCGCTCGCCGTCTACCCGTCAGATGCGGGCCGGTCCGCGGCCGATGCCGCCTCCGCCGCTGCCCGCGCGTCCGAGCACGACGGTATCGAGCACGACGGCATCGAGCACGACGGCATCGAACTCGGCGACGTCAGGGTCGGCGCGGACCTGCCCCGGCCCACACTGGGCAACGCCGCGCGGGCCGGTCAGCCGATCCGCATCAGCGTGATCGCCTCCGCGGCCCGGGGCCTGCCCAACCGTGTCGAGTTCGTCCACGGCGCGTACAGCAGCTTCGAGTGGCTCTGCACGGAACTGCTCGAGGGGGACGACGCGAGCGTGCGGTTCGAGCTCATCGACCCTGCCCCGGGCGTGCTCGACTCCCCGGAACACGCCCTGCGCTACGTGATCACCCCGGCGATGGCCGAGCGCATCCGATTGCGCGACGGCACCTGCCGGCACCCGGGGTGCTCGGTTCCCGCCGAGGACTGCGACGTGGACCATGTGCTCGCGTTCAACAAGAAGGACCCTGAACTCGGCGGGCCGACCACCGAGTGGAACCTCGTCTGCCTGTGTCGGAAACACCACCGGGAGAAGACGTTCGGGACCAACGCCTACCGGTCCGGGCCGTTGGGTGATCTCGTCATCATCACCGACACCGGGCACGAACACCGCACCAGACCCAAGGGCCCCCTGGCCCGTGCTCGTGACGCCATCCGGGAACGCGAGTGGAACGCCTACGCGGATCGCACCATCGCCGACGACGGCACACTCGTCAACCCGCCGGGTCACCACAGGCACGGATCCCGCAGACGGCCAGCCTGATCGACTCAGCAGTCGCCGACGCCCACCCACTCCGAGACGCCGTCGGTGAAGCGCTGCCGCTTCCAGATGGGCACCCCGCGCTTGAGTCGTTCGATGAGCTCCGAGCAGGCGGCAAAGGCCTCGGCCCGGTGCGGCGCCACGGCCACCACCACCACGGCGACCTCGCCCACCGGCAGCACCCCCACCCGGTGCACCGCGCCGATGCGGACGGAGCGCCGCGGGTCGAGCGGTCCGCCCTTCTCGAGGTCGGGCGAGGTGTGTTCGGTCGCCACCTCGTCGCAGAGCCGTTCGAGGACGTCCTGCGCCGTGGGGTGGGCCGAGTACTCGATGTCGAGCACGTCGCGACCGTGGTCGTGGTCGCGCACCACCCCGGAGAACGTGACCATGGCGCCGTCGGCGGTGCTCCAGACGGCCTTCTCGACCTCACGGGGGTCGATCGCGGTCTCGGTGATCTGCACGAGTGGACTGCGGACGGTCATGGTCGGTTCCTCCTCGCGGTTCGGTCCCGGGCGGCTGCGGGCGGGGACGGTCAGTGCCCGCCACCGTGGGCGTGGACGGCGAGCAGGTGGTCCAACAACTCGTCGAGTACCGCAAGTCCGTCGCGCACCCCGCCCGAAGAGCCCGGGAGGTTCGCCACCAGGGTACGTCCGGAGAAGCCCGCCAGGCCGCGGCTCATCGCGGCGGTGGGGGTCGAGGCCAGCCCGCGGGCGCGCATCGCCTCGGCGACGCCGGGGAGCTCGAGTTCCAGGTGGGGCGCGGTGGCCTCGGGGGTGCGGTCATCAGGGGCGACCCCGGTGCCGCCGGTGGTCAGCAGGACGGCCGGCGAGCGGCGGACCTGTTCGGTCACCACCGCGGCGATCTCGGCGTCCGGGACCACGTGGACCTCGACCGGGGAGAAACCGCGCTCGAGGAGCCAGCCCTCGATGGCGGGGCCGGTGGTGTCCTCCCGTCGCCCGTGCGCGGCGGCGGTGGAGGAGACGACGACGACGGCGCTCCGGCCCGACTCCACCGCGGTCCGCCCGGTGGCCGCGCGAGCCGACTCGTCGTCGGACTCCCTGGTCCAGTCGCCCCGCTTGCCGCCGGTCTTGGCGGCCAGCCTGACCCCGTCCATCGTGGCCAGGGGGTCGACGGCCTTGACCATGTCGTGCAGCGTCAGGCCGGCCACCGACACGGCGGTGAGCGCCTCCATCTCCACGCCCGTGCGGCCGGTCGTCCTGGCGGTGGCCGACACTCTGATCTCGCCGGCCGGCGCGTCGAGATCGAAGCGCACCTTGACCGAGTTCAGGGGGATCTGGTGACACAGGGGGATCAGCTCGGAGGTCTTCTTGGCGGCGCCGATCCCGGCCAATCTGGCGGTGGCCAGTACGTCGGCCTTGCCCAGATCGTCGCCCGCGACCATGGTCACCACCTCCGGCCGGGTGCGGAAGACCCCCTCGGCGGTGGCGGTGCGGGTGGTGACGGCCTTGTCGCCCACGTCGACCATCCGGACCCGGCCCTCGGCGTCGAGATGGGTGAGCTGCGGCTGTGGGGTCAGCGTGGGCTCCGAGGAGGAACCCGGTCCGGTCTGGGCGTCAGTCATGGCGCCCACGCTAGTCGGCGGCGAAGGGGTGCGTGAGCGCCCGTCCGGGGGTGGTCCCCGGCGACCCTGACCCGGCCGGCGCGGGTTTAATCGGTGGCATGCCGCTGCTCTTCGACCCCATCCGAATCCGCGATCTCGAGATCCGGAACCGCGCGTGGCTCTCACCGATGTGCCAGTACTCGTGCGACGCCCGCGACGGCGTCCCCACCCCGTGGCATCTCGTGCACCTCGGCGCGCGGGCGCAGGGCGGGTTCGGGCTGATCGTCGCGGAGGCGTCCGCGGTGGTCCCGGAGGGTCGCATCAGCGCCCACGACGCCGGGCTGTGGAACGACGCGCAGCGGGACGCGTGGGCGCCGATCGTGGACTTCGTGCACTCGCAGGGCGCGGCGATCGGGATCCAACTGGCCCACGCCGGGCGCAAGGCGTCGACCTACAGGGCCTTCCCGGGAGAGCCCACCGGCTCGCTGCCGGTAGAGGAGGGCGGGTGGACCACGGTCGCCCCCTCGGCGATCCCGTTCGGCGACATGGCCACTCCCGTCGCGCTGGACCTCGAGGGGATCCGCGGCGTGGTGGACGCCTTCGCCGATGCCGCGCGACGCGCGGATCAGGCCGGGTTCGACGTGGTCGAGATCCACGCGGCGCACGGCTACCTCGTCCACGAGTTCCTCTCACCCCTGTCCAACGAGCGGACGGACGA
>NZ_JAALDZ010000141.1:0-8695 GCF_014145125.1 Dietzia sp. CQ4
GACGAGGCCACCGCCGAGGCCGGGTCCGCCGGGGCTCGCCGCCTCGACTCCGCGGCCGCCGCGGTGCTGAAGGGCCGGGCCGGACTGGTGGTGGCGCACCGGCTGAGCCAGGCCGCGGCCGCAGACCGGATCCTGGTGATGGAGCACGGCCGGATCGTGGAATCCGGGACTCATGTCGAGCTGTTGCACTCGGACGGCAGGTACGCCGAGCTCAGTCGGGCGTGGTTCGGGGGAGAGTGAGCAGAACGCCCTACTGGCGGGTCACTGGATCCGCGCGGCCACCATCTGCCCCCACTGCTCCGCGCGGGCTTCCTCGCCCTCGATCAGCCGGGTCTGGGTGTCGACCAGGAAGCTCTCGGGTTCGGCGACGAGGGTGAAGCCCAGGCTCGCCAGCTTCTTCGAGATCCCCTTGGATGCCCGCCCGGTGAGGATCGCGGGTTTGTCGACGCGGGTGTCGAACGCGGCAGCGGACCCCTCGCGGCGGGAGAGCTCACCGAGCCAGTCCCGGATCCCCGCGCCGGCCGCGTCGGGCTCCACGGTCAGCTCACTGTCCGGCTGGTCGGCGGCCTCGACCGCGCCACGCCGGGTCGACTCGCGACTCATCCCGTGGACGTGGGTGGGGCCGCCCACGATCACCAGGTCGTAGACGGAGGTGTCCTCGTCGATCGCGTGCGAGACGGGGACCGTGGTGACGTCACCCACCAGCGCCACGCCGCGGGCGATGGCATCGGCGATGTCGTGGGTGCAGCCGTACATCGATTCAAAGACGATCAGTGCGCGCATCTCTCGTGCCACCCCGTTCGAGTCGGCGGTGTGACCACGTCGTCACCGACGGGCCGTCACCTCGGTCTATCACTCGATCTTCATCCTTCTCCTCGTCGGCGGGGAGCACAATGGTCTCCACCCCGATCTCGGGGTCCCACCGCCACGTCGAGTGTGTGCTCTCCGGAGGAGCCGTGATGAAGGCCAGACGACCATGGTCAACGTACTCACTGACCGCGGGCATCGCGTTCTGGACTGTGATGGCGTTCGGGGGAAGCGTCGGACTGACGTCCGCGCCTGACGGATCGGCCATGGGTTTCGATACGGCGTGGTTGCGGAATACCCCGTTCGAGAACTATCTCCTGCCGGAAGTGATCCTCGGGACCCTCGGCGTGGGTGGGGCCGCGCTCACCGCGCTGCTGATCCGTGCCGTGCGCGCACACGGGCGTCGAGGCGCCCCCTCCAGCTGGCAGTGGTACTTCGCCCTGATCGTGGCTCTCGGGCACTTCGGCTGGATGGCGGGCGAGATCGCGCTCATGTGGGACCCCGTCGCCGGTCTGCCTTCACACCAGAAGTCGTTCTTCTACGGCTTCTGGTGGTCGTTCGGTCTCCTGAGCACGGCGAATCTGCTCCTGGTGTTCTCGCCGTCCACCCGCCGGATCCTCGGGGGCCCGGCCGGGCGGTGAACGACCTCGCGTGGCACCGGGCATCCACCGAGCTGACGGTCAGGGTCGTCGATTCTCGCCCCAAGTGAAGTCAGTTCATTTACCATCGGTGTGAACTGGCCCACACAACGATCGGTAGGGATCGCATGACCGACACGGCGATGAACGACACGACGACCGGCAACGCAGCACAGGGGAATCGCGAGGTCCGCCTGGTCAGGCACCCCGACGGCGCCCTGGCGGCGGACGACCTCGAGGTGGTGTCCACGGAGATGCCCGTCATGGCTCCGGGGCACGTGCTCATCCGCAACACGCTGCTCTCTGTGGACGCGGCCACCCGGCTGCGGCTCGATCCCGTCTCGCCTCCCGGATACCTGCCGGCCCTCAAGCCGGGGGAGGCGCTCGCCGGGATGGTGGTCGGCGAGGTGGTCGAGTCGGACGCGGAGGGCTACGCACCCGGGGACCTGGTGCACCACGACCTCGGCTACCGCGACTACGCCCTGGTCGATCCGCACAACCAGGCCCTCGGCGTGGCCGGGGCGCTGTCCAAGCTGGACCGCGAGCTGGGTCCGCCGGAGCTCCAGGTGGGGCTGCTCGGGATGACGGGCCTCACGGCGTGGGCGGGGATGTTCGTGGTGGCCTCCCTCAAACCAGACGACGTCGTGTGGATCTCCGCGGCCGCCGGCGCGGTGGGCAGTGTCGCGGCGCAGCTCGCCAAGGCGCACGGCTGCCGGGTGATCGGCAGCGCCGGAACCGCCGAGAAGGTCACCTACCTCACCGACGTACTCGGGCTCGACGCGGCGTTCAACTGGCGCGACGGACTGGACGAGCCGCTCAGCGAGTTCGCGCCCGAGGGCATCGACGTCTACTTCGACAGCGTCGGTGGCGACCACCTCAAGGCCGCGCTCACACACCTGCGCCCGCTCGGCCGGGTCGCCCTCTGCGGCGCGATCGCCGGTTACGACGGCCAGCCGCCGGCCGCCCCCGACAACCTCTTCAACGCCACGACCAAGGACATCAACCTGCGCGGGTTCCTCGCCGGCACCTTCGCGGATCGGCTTCCCGAGGCCAGGAAGCACCTCGCGGAGCTGTGGCGGTCGGGCGACCTGAACCTGGACCTCGCGCGGTATGAGGGTCTTGAGTCCGCGCCGCAGGCGATCGTGGACATGCTCTCCGGGCGGACGACGGGCAAGTGCGTGGTGGCGCTGGGCTGAGGGGCCTATTGACGACGACGACGAGGTCGGCTTCTTCGGGCAGCCGGCGGGACCGCTCGCGCTGCCCGAAGACTGACTGCGGGGGAGCCGTCTCCTAACCGAGCTCGTCCGCCACTCGGACGGCAGGGATCCAGTCGATCCCGAACACCCGGGCCACCTCGGCGAAGGTGGAGGAGTCCGCATCGGTGCTGGTCGCCGAGGCGATCAGACGGGACAGCATCACCGTCCCCGCTCGCTCCTCGATCGTGCCGGCCGCCGCCAGGAGCGTTATGTGACTATCTTAGAACTGTTGGGTGCTTGCAGATCTGCGTACCCGGCAGGAGCGGTGCCCGCACAGTCGTAGCACCGGGCACGATGGCGACCATGTACCTCATCGGGACCGGGCCGAGTGAGTTGCACGCTCACATCGACCTCGACCGTCGCCTGCAAAACCTCGGACTCCTCGACGGGGCCGAGGCGTCCGTGGTGTCGGCCGCCCAGGAGGACGGGCACTGGTCAGTCGTAGCTGAGATCCGACCCGACACGGAGGGGGAGGGGCAATGACGCCAGCTGAGGCGAGGTCACTGGGGCGGGCCATCCGCACCGTTCGTCTGGAAGCCGGGCTGACGCAGCTCAGGCTGGCGCTCGCCGTCGGCGTAAGCGGGAGCCACATGAGCATTTGTGAACGGGGCCAGGTCCCCGCCGCCCGAGGCCGTCCGGCTCACCCTCCGACAATGAACCGCGAGCAGTTCGCAGCCATCGCCGATGCTCTGGGTTGCACCGCTGCGTACATCGCCGACCGCGCAGCCCTGTCGGCCACCACCCGAGTGAGTCTCGGCCTTCAACCGCTCGGCCCCTCGCGCACTCTCGTTGCGGGTGTCGCATACGACCTCACCGACGCCGAAGCAGACAGGGCCGCCGACTTCATCTCCGGCCTCATCGCCGCCCGCGACCTGCACTGACAACCGGTGTCGGAGGGGCCGGATACGGTGCCGGCGTGGACGAGCTGGTGGACCGAATCCGACAAGCGGCCGACCAGGCAGGCGAAACGCACTTCCTCGAGCTGATGCGCTGGCACCGCGTAGTCGCTGGCCTCCCAGAACCCGACTGGGGAGCCCGCGGCGTCTACCGACTCGCAGTCACCGAGCTAGGCGAAGATAGGGCCGCCGAGCTACTGCACGACCTGCGACGACTGGCACGCAACCCCCGCCGCTACCGCAACGGCGCCGACGGCAAACCCCGCTACCGGATCGGCGCCTCCACTGGACAGCGCTTGCGTCGGCCGTAGGTACCGAGCGCGGCAGGAGCAAGGGAGCTGAGGCACAAATTGCTCGCGAACGGGCGAGAGATAACACCTCCGGGCTAGTGCGCAGCTTCGATCAGGCTCGGATCGTGGCGATTCAACGTGCGCACGTTGTTGACCGCTCGGGACACCGGACGGGTCCGCAGTGTCGCCGCGACTGTTCGGGACTCGATATCAAGCAGGTCAAGCAAGTCGGAGGCCTGATCCTTGGCGATCTTCTCCGGGGTCAGCCAGGTGTCCCAGGCGGCTGGGGTCAGGAAGACCGGCATCCGGTCGTGGACCTCGCCCGCGGCATCTTCACCGGTGCGGGTGATGATCGTGAACGTCGTCTGCCACTCTTCGTCGCCGGTGTCTCGGTGGAAGGCGAGCAGTCCAGCTGCGAGCAGTAGTTCGTCGCCTGGGGAGTGGACGTAGCTGGGATTCTTGACCTTCTTACCGTCTTCGAGGGCCTCTTGCCACTCGTAGTAGCCAGTCATTAAAACTGCGATTCGGGCGGAAGCGAACGCCGAGCGGAACATGCCGTTGGTTGCCACGCCCTCGAGACGAGCATTGATCGGCCGTGGGCCCTTTTCCTTGGCCCAAGACGGGCGCAAGCCCCATGTCGGTAGGAACGCCTCACGCACCCGCTGATCGTCGATCAGGCGATCCCGGATAACTGGTGCCCGCGTACGGGGAGCCACCGAATAGGTCTGCGACCACTCGAAATCGGGATCGGCCCCATCGAGATCGAGTTCCCCAACTAGAGCCGAGCCGGAAATGGCTACCGAGTACCGACCACACATGCCGAGACAGTAACAGTGGAGCCTCTAGATTGCTCGTGACCAGCAGATATGACGGAATGCAACATTATCGGCACTCGACCGAGGTGAGTCGTTTGAGCCCGTGGGGGCGAGCATGATGTCGAGCTGTCGGGGGAGCGGCCATAGCTGTTCTCAGTCCGACTCCTCGCTGATCCGGTACAGCAGGCTACAGACGAACATCAGTGCCTGTACGGCGTTGGGCCGGTTGTACTGATGCTTGCTCACCGCGTGCGCCGTCGCGTGGCGACTGAACTGGATTGGCACTTTGTCGCCGTTGGAGACGAAGAAAGGCTGGTACGTCTGCCACATCGGAGCGAATGCAATGTACTCGCGAACCGTGAATTTATCGTAGGCATCCGTTGTCTTCGTCTTCTTGTTCGGTGTGTACTTATAGCGGTCGCTACCGAAATGGCCCGTGACGATCGTGTCGACGAGCGATCCAGCGAGGGCCTGAGCCGCGTCGGTATGGCCGGCATCCAGGGCGTCGAGCGCTGCCACAGCGAAGGGCGCATATGGTGCGACCGATTTCGATGAGCAGCTGAGGACGATCTCGCGGCAGTCCGCGGAGATCGTTTCCCACCGCCAGTCGAGGATGTCACGCCGCTTGCTTGTGTTTTCGGCGCGGATTAGCGCTTCCGCGGTGGCGGTGCGCGGAAGGCCGTAGAGCGGGATACCGTCGGCCATGACGACCGCGTCCACGTCCTCGAAGTCCAGGCCCTCGATTGACTGCAGGTTCGACGGGTAGAAACCCGCCCGCATGGCCTCGATCGCCGAGTTGAGGTTCTTGAACAGCGTGGTCTGCTGTGCAGCGAAGGTCGTGTTGATCTTTGCTACGGTCTCCAGCGACTGTGCGATGCCGTTGAAGTCAATGTGCTTATTGAGCTGCTCGGAGATCTGCTCGAAACTCTTCAAGGTGTCGCTCGTGATGCTGGTGCTGAGCTGCTTTCGCCATACCGCTTGCGCTTCGTGCAACGGTTTCAGGTTCTGGGAGGAAAGAGCCCGTTGGGCGTCGGCAATGCTCCTGCGTACTGACTCTGGCAGCATGATTTCGGGCATTGGGATATTCGATATCACTCGGCGAAGGTTCGCAGCCTGCTCGGGCGTAAGTTCGATGTGATCATCCGGCTCGTTGTCCTCGTCGGGATGCTCCGCGGGGTCGTCCGCGCCGTCGTCGTCGATCACGCTGCAAGACTAAGCGAACGTGCTGTGTTCGTCCCATCCATGGATTTGCATCGAGCAATGGTGACGGGCGTGGAGGAGCCCGGCGCGCACTCGCTCCATAACGGACGGGGGAGCGTACAACGCACAGGGGCCTGCCCCGGCCGAGGTAAGACCGCTGACAGACCCAGCCGCTGGACTCATTCAGCAAAGCCACGCGACACTGGCCCACGGCCGAAGCCGACCGAAGAACGCTGTCTGAGCGCTACCGTCGGAGGATGCGAAGCGGACGGCCTGAGGATTTTGTGGCGAAGCTGAATGACTACGCCGAGTGGGCTTCCATCACCGAAGATCTCTTTCAGGCAGCCGTTGTGCTGAGAAACGTGCAACTCGTTCCCGAAAACGGAGACCAGCATCTGAGGCGAGCGCTCTGGGAAGGCGCGCTCGTGGCCTACTTTCGGTGTTTTCTTAAGGGCAGTAGATCTGCACGGCTCGGCGAACTCCTCAGCGGGCTCACGCAGCATCAGAGGGATATCCACGTCAAGGCAAAGGACTGGCGCAATCGCCACGCGGCGCACCGAGATTCCGCGCACTACCAAGAGGGGCGCGTCGGAATCGAGGTCGACCCCAGCGGCAAGCTCATATCCGTCGAGCTCAATCTTTCCGTCTCCACCTCGCCGAAAGACCCTCACTGGCGCGAGCTGGCGGACGTCGCGGATGCGCTCCGGGAGCGAGTAATTAAGGGCAAGCTTGAGCCGCTCTTGGACGAGGTCGCGGCGGTTTGGCCCGCTATGCAAGCGGAGTTAGAGCTCGTGGAGACGACCGGTGCCGGGGACGTGTTTCGCCTCGTTCCTCCCGAGGACCTAACCGCTACACGAGGCACGCCTGCGCCAGATCGAGACGACACATGAGCAAGCTCGCGCCAGCGGAACATGGATAGCCGATCCACTGCGTGGTGTGCGGAGCCGCCCTTGCTGCTAACCCGCGGGGGTCAAGAGCCAGGATCCAGAATGTAGAGCGCTTTCATCTGATTCGAAGTTCCCGGATACATTGCGGTTATGACATCCAGTACTGAGGCGATCATCAGGCGCCTTGCCTCCCGGCAGCCGATGCGACCGGAGGCCACGACGCAGGCCGACATCTACATGCTGCTCACGGCCGCGGCGCTCGGGCTGGACACCGATGACGTTGTGACAATGGAGTCCCAACTCGCTGATGGAACCCGCCGACGGATCGACATCGAAGCTGGTCACGTCGTTATTGAGGTCAAAAAGGATCTCCGTGTTGGAGACTTGACTGACGCGGAAAAGCAGCTCGCCGGCTATGTTGCCCAGCGAACCAAAGAACTCGGCGGCCGCTACGTTGGCATCCTCACCGACGGCACCGCCTGGCGGCTCTACCATCTGGCCGACGACCAGCTGACCTGTGTCTCCGAGCTCGAGCTGAGTCCACGCGACCCGGACAAGGACGCACTACTGGTATGGCTCGAGTCGGTAATGGCGACGCGCGAACAAATCCGTCCCGTCCCAGCTGAGATCAAGCAACGGTTGGGATCCACTTCGCCAGCGCATCAGCTCGACTACGCGGCTCTCGCCGTGCTCTATCGCGATAACCGTAACCATCCCGAGGTCAAGCTCAAGCGGGAACTGTAGGCCAAACTACTGCGCACGGCCTTCGGGACCGGGTTCGTCGATGACGAGACCTTGTTCATCAACCACACCCTGCTAGTTGTGACGGCAGAATTAGTCGCTCACGCGGCGATCGGTTGGGACGTATCCCCGCACGGACCCCTGACCCCTGCACAGATGACCTCGGGATCGGAGTTCGCCGACGCCCAAATCCATGGCGTTGTCGAGGCCGACTTCTTCGACTGGGTCGTGGAGGTCGCCGGCGGAGAGCAATTCGTCACCGAACTCGGCCGGCGCATTGCCCGATTCGACTGGTCAAAGGTCGAGCACGACATCCTCAAAGTGCTCTATGAGTCGGTTATCCCCCAGGCGGAACGGGAAGGTCTTGGCGAGTACTACACCCCAGACTGGCTAGCGGACCGCATCGTAGATGATCGCGTCAGGGACCCCCTCGCCACCCGCCTGGCCGACCCGAGCTGCGGCAGCGGGACCTTCGTATTCCACGCCGTTCGCCGCTACCTCGACGCAGCGGAAGCGAACGGAACACCCACTGGAAAAGCGGTTCTGGACGTCACTCGATACGTCGTCGGAATGGACGTACACCCCGTCGCGGTCACCCTTGCCCGCGTGACCTACCTGCTCGCAATCGGGATCGAGCGCATCAACTCTGAGGATCGTGGACCGCTAACCATTCCGATCTACCTTGGCGACTCGGTGCAGTGGGAACAGAACCGTGACCTGTTCGGTGGAACGGACAGAGTCACCATCACCACTGCGGGCAACGAGCTCGTTGAGGGCGGCGGCGTCCTATTCGGTGACGACCTAGTGTTCCCCCGGAGCATCTTGGGCGATGCTCAACGCTTCGACCAACTCGTATCCGCCATGGCTGACAATGCGCTCGACCTTAGTGGGAAAAAAAGACAGCACGCTGATCGATCCGGTCCTGCGCAGGTTCGCGGTCACCGCTGAAGAAGCGAAGATTCTGAGAACCACGTTCTCTACAATGCGAGCCCTCCATCGATCGGGACGAAACCATATCTGGGGTTACTACGTCCGTAACCTGATCCGCCCACTATGGCTGTCCGAGCCCGGAAACAGGGTGGATCTCCTGGTGGGGAACCCGCCGTGGCTGCGCTACTCGAAGTAGTGCCCCATAGAGTGGTGTAACTCGGTGGCCGAGATCGTC
>NZ_JAALDZ010000142.1:0-14587 GCF_014145125.1 Dietzia sp. CQ4
CGGCCCGGGCCTCGGAGGCCGGGTCGGATCACCAGCTGGCGTTCCTCGCGGCCCTGTGCAGTTGCCCCCTGGGGGCCGACCAGACGCGCGTGCTCGCGACCCTTCTGGACGCCGGACCGGACGAGGCGGGACTACCCGGCCTGACCCTCGACACCGACCTTCGGTGGACCGTCCTCACCGCGCTCGTGGCCGCGGGCGCCGAGAACTCCGACCGGATCGACGAGGAACTGGCGGCGGACGACACCGCCGGAGGCGCCCGGCGGGCGGCGACCGCCCGAGCCGCCCGGCCCACTGTCGGCGCGAAGGAGGAGGCCGAGGCGCTGCTCACCGCCACCGGAGACCACGCGCCGAGCAACGCCCTGGTGCGCGCCACCCTGCTGGGCATCGACCTGCCGGGCCAGGAGCACCTGCTCACCGGCCTGTGCGAGCGGTACCTCGACGACGTGACCGCACTGTGGAAGGCGCGGTCCGGTGACCTCGCCAAGACCGTCGCCGCCGGGTTGTTCCCGGCGTGGTCGGTGGACGCCGACACCGTGGCCCGCTTCGATGCCGTGATCGCGGACACCTCCCGCCCGGCCGCCCTGCGCCGGATCCTCGCCGAGCAGAACGCGGACCTCACCCGCGCTCTCGAGGCCCGCGCGGTGGACGCGGCGGCCGCCGGCTGAGCCGGAGTGATCGCGATTTCGCCGGTGCGGTGAGGGTTGACTCGAACGCAGTCGTGAGTGATGATTCCGTCAACCCTGATGTTTCAGTCACCACGCGCATGCCCGAGAGCACATCCGAGAAGCGAGGACGTCGAATGTTCCACAAGGTTCTGGTGGCCAATCGCGGTGAGATCGCGATCCGCGCCTTTCGGGCAGCGTACGAGTTGGGTGCGAAGACGGTCGCGGTGTTCCCGCACGAGGATCGCAACTCCCCGCACCGACTGAAGGCCGATGAGTCGTACCAGATCGGGGCTCCCGGCCATCCGGTGCGGGCGTACCTGTCGATCGAGGAGATCATCGCGGTCGCGCAGCGATCCGGCGCGGATGCGATCTATCCGGGATACGGATTCCTATCGGAGAACCCGGATCTCGCGGCGGCGTGCGCGTCGGCGGGAATCGCGTTCGTCGGTCCGCCGGCGTCGGTCCTGGAATTGGCGGGCAACAAGGCGCGTGCGGTCGCCGCGGCGCGCGAGGCGGGCCTGCCGGTACTCGCCTCCTCCGCGCCCTCAGCAGATCCCGACGAGCTCGTCGCGGCGGCGCGCGACATGACCTTCCCCGTGTTCGTCAAGGCGGTGGCCGGTGGCGGCGGTCGGGGGATGCGTCGGGTGGGAACGATCGAGGAGTTGGCGGACGCGATCAGCGCGGCATCGCGCGAGGCGGAGTCGGCATTCGGTGACCCGACGATGTTCCTCGAGCAAGCGGTGATCAACCCGCGACACATCGAGGTGCAGATCCTGGCCGACACCCGGGGCGGGGTCATCCATCTGTTCGAGCGCGACTGCAGCCTGCAGCGCCGCCATCAGAAGGTGATCGAGCTCGCGCCGGCGCCGAACCTCACGCAGGGGATGCGCGAGAGGATATGCGCCGACGCGGTCGCGTTCGCCCACCACATCGGCTACTCGGGGGCCGGCACGGTCGAGTTCCTGGTGGACGAGAGCGGACAGCACAGATTCGTCGAGATGAATCCGCGCATCCAGGTCGAGCACACCGTGACCGAGGAGATCACCGATGTCGATCTGGTGCAGTCGCAGTTGCGGATCGCATCGGGCGAGTCACTGGACGACCTCGGGCTCTCACAGGATCAGCTGACGATCCGCGGCGCGGCACTCCAGTGCCGGATCACCACCGAGGATCCGACCAACGGTTTCCGACCGGACACCGGGCGGATCGCCGCCTACCGGGCCCCGGGCGGGGCGGGTGTACGCCTGGACGGCGGTGTGGCCCTCGGTGCCGAGGTGTCCGCACATTTCGACTCGATGCTGGTGAAGTTGACCTGTCGCGGGCGGGACTTCGACACCGCGTTCGCACGGGCGCGCCGGGCGATCGCCGAGTTCCGCATCCGGGGAGTGGCCACGAACGTCCCGTTCCTGCAGGCGGTGCTCGACGACACGGACTTCCAGGCCGGTCGGGCCACGACCTCGTTCATCGAGGACCGTCCGGAGTTGCTGACCGCGCGACCGTCGGCCGATCGCGGAACGAAGATCCTGAACTACCTCGCGGATGTGACGGTCAACCGGCCGCACGGAGAGCGTCCCACCCCGGTGTACCCGGGAGACAAGCTCCCCGGCCTGGACCCCTCATCACTGACCAACCCCCCGCCGGGGTCGCGGCAACGGCTCCTCGAGCTGGGACCACAGGGGTTCGCCGCCGATCTGAGGTCACGCCCGCAGCTCGGGGTCACCGACACCACTTTCCGCGACGCACACCAGTCGTTGCTCGCCACCCGGGTGCGGACCTCGGGCCTCCTGGCGGTCGCCCCGCACGTGGCCGCCCTGACGCCGGAACTGTTGTCAGTGGAGTGCTGGGGTGGCGCCACCTATGACGTGGCGTTGCGGTTCCTCAAGGAGGATCCGTGGGATCGGCTGGCGCAATTGCGGTCGGCGATCCCCAACATCTGTCTGCAGATGTTGCTGCGGGGTGCGAACACCGTGGGCTACACCCCGTATCCGACCGCCGTGACCTCGGCGTTCGTGGCCGAGGCCACCGACGTGGGTATCGACGTCTTCCGGATCTTCGACGCCTTGAACAACATCGACGCGATGCGTCCGGCGATCGATGCCGTGCGCGAGACCGGGACCGCGGTCGCCGAGGTCGCGATGTCCTACACCGGCGACCTGGCCGACCCGTCCGAGGACCTCTACACGCTCGACTACTACCTCCGCCTGGCCGAGCAGATCGTCGACGCCGGCGCCCACGTGCTCGCGATCAAGGACATGGCCGGCCTGTTGCGCGCACCCGCCGCGACGACGCTCGTGACAGCGCTGCGGTCGGAGTTCGACCTGCCCATCCATGTCCACACCCACGACACCCCCGGGGGCCAGCTCGCGACCTACCTCGCCGCGTGGGAGGCGGGCGCGGACGCGGTCGACGGCGCGAGCGCCGCCATGGCGGGGACCACCTCACAGCCGGCGTTGTCGGCGATCGTGGCCGCCACCGCCCACACCGACCGCGATACCGGCCTGGACCTCGCTGCGGTGTGCGATCTGGAACCGTACTGGGAGGCCCTGCGGAAGGTGTACGCGCCGTTCGAATCGGGACTGCCCGCTCCCACCGGACGTGTGTACACGCACGAGATCCCCGGCGGCCAGTTGTCCAACCTTCGCCAGCAGGCCGTGGCCCTCGGACTCGGGGACCGTTTCGAAGCCGTCGAACAGGCTTACGCCGAGGCCGACCGCATGCTGGGCCGGCTGATCAAGGTCACCCCGTCGTCGAAGGTCGTCGGCGATCTCGCCCTCGCCCTGGTCGGACGCGAGATCTCCGCGGCCGACTTCGCGGCGGACCCCACGTCCTACGACATCCCTGACTCGGTGATCGGGTTCCTGCGTGGCGAGCTCGGGGACCCCGCCGGCGGCTGGCCGGAACCGCTGCGCAGCACCGCACTCCAGGGGCGCCCGCCGGCGCCGGAGGTGACCCCGATATCCGATGCCGACGCCGCCGCGCTGCGGACGGCCGGTCGCATCCGGCAGGAGACTCTCAACAGGCTTCTGTTCCCCGGCCCGACCGCGGAGTTCGAGCAGCATCGCGAGCAGTACGGTGACACCTCCCAGCTCTCGACCAACCAGTTCTTCTACGGCCTGCGCTACGGCGAGGAACACCGCGTCGAACTCGAGCCCGGCGTCGATCTCCTCATCGGTCTCGAAGCCATCAGCGAACCGGACGACCGTGGCATGCGCACCGTGATGTGCATCATCAACGGACAATTGCGGCCGGTTCCGGTCCGCGACCGTTCAGTAGGCGTCGAGGTACCCGCCGCGGAAAAGGCCGATCCCGGCAACCCCCTCCACATCCCCGCACCCTTCTCCGGCGTGGTCACCGTCGCCGTCGGAGTCGGCGACGAGATCGAACCCGGCGGCACCGTCGCCACCATCGAAGCCATGAAGATGGAGGCCGCGATCACGAGCGCCGGAGGCGGCACTGTGGACCGCATCGCCATCAACACGGTCGGACAGGTCGAAGCCGGCGATCTGATCGTCGTACTGAGCTGACCGCACTGCCCGGACGCGCAGCCGCGGCATTCCGGGCGTGTCCGCGGACATCACTTGACCTTTGCCATACTTTTAGATGATGATTTCGTCAGCAATGACGGAATCGACTCGCGCGGCGCGTACCCGTGCGACTCGTGACACCAGGACGGGCAGATGACTCTCCGATACCCCCCACTCCGGACCGCCACCCATCGTGGGGCGCCGGTGGTTGACGTCGATCTGTACGGCGACGAGGTGGTCGACAGGCCACAGGAGGTGTATCGCCGAATCCGGGACGCCGGCCCCGTCGTATGGCTCCCGCGTCATCGGATGTTCGCGATCGGCCGGTTCGACGACGTGCGGCTGGCCCTACGCGACGACGCGACCTTCCGCAGCGGCAGGGGCGTGGGCGCCAACCCGGTCGCCAACACCCTCGGGCACTACACCACACTCGCGAGTGACGACGCCACGCACATGACCCGCCGGATGATCCTCATGCAGTCCCTGACCTCGCGGGCGATACGCCCGTCGCTGCCCACACTGGAGCAGGAGGCCACGGACACCGTCGACCGACTGTTGGCGCGAGATCACTTCGATGGCATCGCCGACTTCGCGACCCGCCTGCCGGTGCAGGCGGTCGCCGAGCTGGTCGGCGTGAAGGTGACCCCGGAGCAGATGCTGAACTGGGGCCAGTCGACGTTCGACGGTCTCGGTTCGGCGAATCGCCGGGCGCGGGGTTCCGTACGCGGATCGCTCGGCTTGTTCCTCTACACGTTGGCGGTCGGCCGCCCGAACGTGACACCCGGCGGGTGGGCGTCGACGGTGCTCGATGCGGCTGACCGGGGAGAGATCGGGCGGGTCGAGGCGAAGAACATGATCATCGACTTCGTCGCACCGAGTCTGGACACCACGATCCTGTCGACCGGCCAACTGCTCTGGAGCCTGGGAACCACCCCCGGGCTCTGGGAACGGCTGCGCCGGGACCCGGACCTGATCCCGACCGCGGTGGTGGAAGCGGTGCGGATGGCGTCGCCGGTCAGGTCGTTCACCCGATCAGTCGCCGCGCATACCGAGTTCGGTGGGGTCCAACTGCGCCCGAAGGATCGTGTCGCGGTGGTGTTCGCCGCCGCGAACAGCGACGAGCGGCATTTCCACCACCCCGAGAGATTCTCGCTGGAGTGGCGCGGCAGCAACGTCGGATGGGGGCACGGCGTGCACACCTGCGTCGGCATGCAGCTGGCGAAGTTGGAGATGCAGACGCTGCTGCACGCGATGGTCCCGCGCGTCTCTTCCATCAGCGTCAGTGATCCGGAACTGCTGCGCAACAACTGCCTTCAGGGCTTCGAGTCCTTCCGGGCCTCGTTCCGCTGAGTGAACGCCGTCCGCCACAGGCGGACGGTTCATGACGATCCAAGGAGGATGACCGGTGGCCCATGTCATCACGCGACCGTGCTGCAACGACGCGAGCTGCGTCACGGTGTGTCCGGTGAACTGTATTCATCCGACCCCCGGGTCGCCCGAGTTCGCCCGGGCCGAGATGCTACACATCGACCCGGCCGCCTGCATCGATTGCGGGGCGTGTGTGGACGAGTGTCCCGTCGACGCCATCGTTCCGGACGACCTGCTGTCGCCGGACTCGGCCTTCCCGGAGATGAACGCTGACTACTTCCGGGGACGAGAGATCGCCGGCACCTGGACGCCGCCCCGTCCGGCATCGGACTCCGGACCGCTTCCGTTCCGAGTGGCGGTCATCGGTGCAGGGCCCGCCGCCTTCTACACATCGGGGGAACTGCTGCGACACCGCGGCGTCACGGTCGACATGTTCGACCGCCTCCCCACCCCCTATGGTCTGGTGCGCGCGGGTGTCGCCCCGGATCACGCGGCGACCAAAGGCGTCGAGCGGACATTCGCCGCGACCGCGTCTCGAGAGGCGTTCCGGTACTTCCTCAACGTCGAGGTGGGAGTCGACGTCACCCTCGACGAACTCCGCGCGAGGTATCACGCGGTGATCGTCGCCACCGGCGCGGCCGCTGACCGCGCTCTGTCCATCTCCGGCGAGGATCTGCCCGGATCGCTCGCCGCCACGGACTTCGTGGCCTGGTACAACGGCCACCCCGACCATGCCGACGACGAGATCGACCTGAGCGGCGAGTCCGTCGTGATCGTGGGTAACGGCAACGTGGCCCTCGATGCGGCTCGGATCCTCGTGACAGATCCCGATGAGCTGGCGCGCACCGATATCGCCGATCACGCGCTGCGGGCCCTTCGGCAGTCAACGGTGCGGCACGTGAGCATCCTGGGCAGACGCGGTCCGGCCCACGCCGCGTACACCAATTCGGAGTTCCAGGCATTCGCCTCGCTCTCCGGCGTGGACGTCGTCGTGGACCCGGCTGACCTGGTTCTCGACCCGCGGACCCACCGGGACGAACAGGCGGGAACGCTGGACCCCACCACCTCCACCAAGCTGCGCCTCGCCCGCGGCTACGCCGCCCGCACACCGACGGGAGCGGCGCGCACGGTCGCGTTCCGTTACCTGTCCTCCCCCGCCGCCATCCTCGGCGACGACCACGGTGTCTCGGGAGTGCGGGTCACGCGCATGGCGTACAGCACCGACGGCACCGGTCGCGTCGTCCCGACGGGCCCGGAGACGACCGTGCCCGCGTCCACGGTGATCCGGTCGATCGGGTATCGCGCAGATCCGTTCTCCGGACTACCGTTCGACTCCCGTGCCGCCGTCATCCCCAACGACGGCGGTCGCGTCATCGACGACGGATCCCCGGTGGCCGGAATGTACGTCGCCGGGTGGATCAAGCGCGGCGCCCGGGGCGGGATCGGCGCCAACAGGCAGTGTGGTCTGCAGACCGCCGAGGCCATCATCGCCGATTGGACCCAGGGGCGTCTGCCGCCTCCCGCGATCGGTGAGGACGACGTCGACGCCCTGATCGCCGGGCGCCACGGCCACCGGATCGACGCAGCCGGGTGGGCCGCGATCGACGACCACGAACGGGCGGCCGGGCGCATCGACGGCCGCCGCCGCCGCAAACTGGTGTCGGTCGACGAGATGGTGCGGGTCGCGGCGACCGCCACCTGACCCGCCTCGTCACGCCACGCCCGGGAGATCCGGTGAGATCAGTCCCAGGCCGGCAACGGAAGAGCGATGAGCGCCGCGGCCTCGTCCTCACTCACACCCAGGGCGCGCAGGACGTGGGCGGTGACGGCGTCGGTCGTGGCCGCGTCGTCGCGTTCGGGCTGGTCGTGCAGCAGCAACGCCAGCGTCAGCGCGGACCCGGAGACGACGGTCAGGGCCACGTCGATGTCGGTGGTGACGAACCGCCGGGCGGCGACCGCGGCCTCGATATCGCGACGCGCGCGGGGAAGCAGGCCCGCGTCGGCGGTGGAGAGGACCGACAGACCGTGGTTGACCACGACTCTGCTCAATTCGGGGTACCTGCGGTGCAGACGACCGGTCAGGCGGAAGCTCTGCGTGAACATGTGCGCCGGATCGCTCATCCCCTCGGTGAAGGCGTCCAGCAGTTCGCCGTGGTCCTCGACGACGGACATCACCGCGGCCTCGAACAACTCCTCTTTCGTGGCGAAGTGGTTGTAGAACGAGCCGTTGCCGACGTCGGCCATGGTGGTGATGTCGAGGACCGACACCGCGGTCCGACCCTGCGCCATCAACTGCTGGGCGGCACCGATGAGGGACCGCCGGGTCTGGGCTTTGCGTCTCTGAGCCCGCGTGAGAACGCCCGGATCAGCCTGGGCCATCGCATTCTCCTTCCACGATGGGTCACATGGTCCCATACGCACCCGTGACGACTTCGTCAACGGACTTGACTGACGTGTGCGGCGTATATGACGATATCGTCAACCGATACGACGGGAGTCGAGATGACGGTCAACCATGACGTGCACGAGGGACTGCACGCCGATCAGGGCGCCCTGCCCGGGGAACATCCCGGGCGCCGGCCGGACCCGGTGGTGAAAGTCCACGACATCGCCTGGTTGGAGTTCGACAAACCCGATCTCGTGCGCACCGCCGCGTTCGCGGTGGACTTCGGGTTCACCCCCACCTTCCAGACTCCCGATGAGCTGCACCTGCGGGGCGCCCTCGCGGGGCCGCCGTGTGTCATCGTCCGTCGAGCACCGCGGACCGCGTTCACCGGCGCGGCCTTCCACGCCTCCGACGACGCCGACGTCCACACTCTGGCCTCCGAATGGGGACGGCCCGTGGAGTCTCTCGGGGACGCCCTCGGAGGGAGTGCGGTCACCACCCGGGATCCCAGCGGGTGCCGCGTGCGGGTGGTCTCAGGAGTCACCGAATGGCCAGCGCTGCCCCTGCAGAGCGTCCGCAACCCGTTCAACTTCGAACGCGACCGGACCCGCGTCAACAGCACTCAGCGACCCCCGCGCGCTCCGGCCGTCGTCGAGCGCCTCGGCCACGTCGTGCTGTCGTCGACGCGCTACCTGTCGTCGCTCAACTGGTACCTGCACAACCTGGGAATGATCGTGAGCGACTTCCTGTACTACCCCGGCCAGCGCGAACGCGGACCCGTGATGAGCTTCATCCGGTGTGACCGCGGCGGAGAGGTCGCCGACCACCACACCCTGGCCCTGACGCTCGGCCCCGCCGACCGATACGTCCACTCCGCCTACCAGGTCTGCGATCTGGACGCCCTGGCCGCCGGGAGCGAGTACCTCCTCGACCGGGGATACGACCACTCGTGGGGGCTGGGTCGCCACATCCAGGGCAGTCAGCTCTTCGACTACTGGCGCGATCCGGACGGGTTCCTGGTCGAACACTTCACCGACGGTGACCACTTCGACAGCACGGTCGACGCCGGCTGGGCCCCGATGACGGCGTCAGGCCTCAACCAGTGGGGCCCGCCGGCGACCGCGGACTTCCTGGGTATCAAGCCGGGCCGCGCCGCACTGCGCGAGTTGACCTCCATCCTCTCGTCGTTGCGCGAGTCCGACAACGAATTCGACGTCCAACGCCTCTTCGGCCTGATGAAAGTAGCCCGCACATGAGCCTGTCCGTTCTCCGTACCGCCGACGCGTGGTGGGTGCTGGTGCCCGCCGGCGCCCGTCGCATCGACACGCGGGCGACCACCACCGCCGAGCTGATCGCGGATCGTCAGGCGGTCGTCCTGGCCACGACCGACAGCGGCGAGGTCGTCGACCCGGCGAGCCTGCAACTGCAGTCTCCGGTGACAGCACCGTGTCGGGTGATCGCGCAGATGACGAACTACGTCTCGCATGTCCGCGATTCCGGGATGAACCCCGACAAGGTCCCGCTGACGTTCTTCCGCAAGGCCTCGGGATCGATCGTCGGGCCGAACGACGACATCATCAAGCCCGCGCACGTGCAGCTGTTGGACTACGAGGTCGAGATCGGCCTGGTCTTCGGGGCCAGCCTGCCCGTCGGGACCACCATCGACGAGGCGACCCTCGCCGACGCCGTGGCGGGCCTCGTGATCACCAACGATGTGTCAGCCCGCGACGTGCAGCTGCCCAAGACGCAGTTCTACGAGGCCAAGTCCTACCCGAGCTTCACCCCGGTCGGTCCCGTCCTGGTGTTGCTGGAGCCCGGTGAGTGGGACAGGTTCTCCACCCTCACCCTCCAGTTGCGGGTGAACGGGGTCACGCGTCAGAACAGCACCGTCGCCGACATGATCTACAGCCCCCTGGAGGCGGTGCGGACCCTGAACAGGTTCCAGCGTGTCGACGCCGGCGACCTTCTCCTGACCGGCACGCCCGGCGGCACCGCACTGACCGCACCCGCGAAACCCATCGAGATGATCGGAGCGCTGCTCCCGCCGCACCTGAAGTGGAAGGCGTTCTTCAAGCGCCAGGCCGGTAACCCGAAGTACCTGCAGGACGGCGACATCGTCGAGACGTCGGTCCGTGCGGGCGACGGGACGCTGGATCTCGGCGTCCAGCGGAACGTGGTGCGCTACGCATGATCGCCCCCACCTCATCGGCGTCGTTGTGGCCGGCCTACGACACCCCCGACGACGTCGCGCTGATCGAACAGACACCACTCGACGCCCGCGGGTTGCCGGCATCGACGTACGCGGTCCTCACCCGCGCGGCCGAGCAGTGGCCTGAACGCACCGCGCTGCGCGTCATGCCCGACGCGACCCGGTGGCAGCAGACCACCGACCGCACGCACGCGCAGTTGCTCGACGCCGTCGACAGACACGCCGCCGCTCTCCGCGCCGCGGGGGTCGGCGGCCGGGACGCGGTCACCCTGCTGGCGCCCAACTGCGTCGAGCTGATCGAGGTGTTCTTCGCGGCACAGCGCGCAGGCGTCGCCGCCCCGATCAACCCGGCCATGAACGCCGAGCACGTGGCCGAACTGATCGGTAGATCGGGCTCGAGGGTCCTCGTCGCCGCCGGCCCCGACCTCGACCCCGCAGTCTTCTCGGGACTTCCCGACATCGTGGCCGCCACCGGGATCGACACGGTGTTCCTCCTGCGCCCCACCGGGGCCGATACCGAACCCGAGGTGCCCGACCTGGGCGACGTCACCGTCGCCTACCTCGACGCGGCCGAGCTCCCCCGCGTCGCGGTCGAGGAGGACCGCGGTGCCGACGACCTCGCCGCGCTGTTCCACACCGGTGGGACCACCGGCGTGCCCAAGCTGGCCGGTCACTCGCACCGCAACGAGGTCTCCAATGCGTGGATGATCGCGGCGAACACCGTGCTCGACGAGGACTCCGTCGTCTTTGCCGCGCTGCCGCTGTTCCACGTCAACGCGTTGATCGTCACCGTTCTCGCCCCGATGCTGCGCGGCCAGACCGTCGTGTGGGCGGGACCGCTGGGGTACCGCGACCTCGCCCTCTACGGCGTGTTCTGGCAGCTCGTCCGGGCGCACGAGATCTCCGCGATGAGCGCCGTCCCCACGGTGTACTCGGTGCTCGCCCAGTGCCCGGTCGACGCCGACATCTCCAGTCTGCGGGCGTGCCTGGTCGGCGCGTCCATGCTGCCGCCCGCGGTGCGTGAGGGGTTCGAGTCCCATACGGGAGTCCCCCTGCTCGAGGGTTACGGACTCACGGAGGCGACCTGCGCCAGCGTTCGCAGTTTCTTCGACGGCCAGCCCGCCGGTTCGGTCGGGCAACGCCTGCCCTATCAGCAGATCCGCGCCGTCGACGAGCACTGGCAGGAACTACCCGCCGGCACCGTCGGGCGGCTCGTCGTGTCAGGCCCCACCGTGTTCGCCGGCTACGTCCGCGGCCGCAAGGACAACGGGTTCGATCTCGATGACGGCGGGTCTGTTCGCGACGGGTGGCTGGACACCGGTGACCTGGGATCCGTGGATGATCGCGGTTTCGTGACGCTCACCGGCCGCGCCAAGGACCTCATCATCCGCGGCGGGCACAACATCGATCCCCGCGCGGTCGAGGACGCTCTTCTCGAGCACCCCGATGTCACCGACGCCGGGGTCGTCGGTCGTCCCGACGTGCACGCGGGCGAGGTCCCCGTCGGCTATGTCACCGTCCGCGACGGCGCCACGGTGTCCGGCGGTGACCTGCAGGCGTGGGCGACCGAACGGGTCTCCGAGTCCGCGGCCGCCCCTAGAGAGGTCACGATCATCGACTCGCTGCCGGTCACCGATGTGGGCAAGCCCTACAAGCTCGCGCTGCGAGCCCTCGCCACCGAAACCGCGCTCACCGCGGCGCTCACCGACGCCGGGGCACCCACATCGGTGGACGCTCGGATCGTCGACGGTTCGATCGTGGCCGTGGTGCAGCGGGCCGGTGACGTCGACACCGCAGCCCGGGTCCTCGACAGCTACGCGATCCACTGGCAGTGGGCGCCGGCCGACGGGCGCACCCCCGCATGACCGATACCCACACCCTCGCCGCGCGTGGTGTCGCGCTCGTGCTCACCGCCACCGGCGCCGCGAAGGTCCTCGCGCTCGCACCCATGACGGAACGAGCACGCCACCTGAGATTCTCCGAGCGGGCGTTCCGCATCGTCGGCGCCTGCGAGCTCGCCGGGGTGACCGGTCTCCTGCTCGGGCGGCGCCACCCCCGTGTCGGCACGGCGGCCGCGGTCGCGGTCTGCTCGTTGATGGGCGGTGCGTGCTGGGCTCACCGGCGCGCCGGTGACGGCTGGACTGCCACAGTCCCCGCCGTCGTCGTCGGCGTCGGCGCCGCGCACTCCGCCACGCGAACACTGGAACTGGCAGGGACCCGATGAGCCGACGCAATGCACCCGTTCTCATCGTCGGTGCCGGACCGACAGGTCTCGCCGCGGCGGCGATGCTCGCCGACCTCGGGGTGCCGTCGATCCTCCTCGAGCGGTGGGACGCGATCTACCCGCAACCGCGTGCCGTGCACCTCGACGACGAGGTGTACCGGATCATCGCGCGAATCGGGCTCGGGCCGAGGTTCGCGGAGATCTCCCGCCCTGCCCTGGGCCTGCGTCTGGTGACCTCGTCGTTGCAGGTCATCGCCGAGTTCCCCCGCGATCCGGGCATGGGCGTGAACGGCTTTCCGGCCGCGTCCATGTTCGATCAGCCCCGACTCGAGGAACTCCTCCGTAGCGCCGTCGCCCACCGCGCGGACCTCATCACCTTCCGCTCCGGGGTCGAGGTGAGCGGTATCGATCAATCCGATTCGGGGGTCACGGTCTCGGCGACCGACCGCGACACGGGTGAGCCGATCACGTTCCGGGGAAGCTACCTGCTCGGCTGCGACGGCGCCGGCAGCATCACCCGCTCGGCGATCTCGTCCGAGTGGCGAGATCTGGGGTTCAGCCAGCGGTGGCTCGTCATCGACGTCGAGACGTCGGCCGACCTACGCCAGTGGGACGGCGTGGCACAGGTGTGCGACACCCACCGAGCGGCCACCTACATGCGCGTCGGCGACACCCGTTACCGCTGGGAGTTCCAACTACTCGACGACGAGACGGCCGAGGACTACGCCCACATCGACGCGGTTGTGCCGCTGCTACAGCCGTGGCTTGAGGGTGTCGACGCGCCAGACCTGAGATTGTTTCGTTCTGCCGAATACACCTTTCGGGCACGAGTCGCCCAACGCTGGCGTGATCGCCGGGTCTTCCTGCTCGGCGACGCCGCGCATCTGACGCCTCCGTTCATCGGCCAGGGAATGGGCGCGGGTCTGCGTGATGCCGCGAACCTCAGCTGGAAGCTCGCCGCCGTCCTGCGGGGCGGAGCACCGTCGTCGACCCTCGAATCCTATGAGCAGGAGCGCATCCCGCACTGCACCGGTCTCATCCGTCTCGCGACGATGACAGGTGCCGCAATGACCGGCGGTGGTCACGGCGGCGATGTACTCCGCCGCGCACTCGCACCCGTGCTCGCGGGGGTGCCGGGTCTGTCGGCGAGACTGACCGACAGCACGACCCCCGCACTCCGGCCGTCCTGCTACGTCAGACGCGGGGTGGTGGGCTCCGGGATTCCGCGATGGGTGACGGCCCCGAGCGCAGCCAGCCTTGCCGGGCAGCTCGCGCCGAACGCCGTGGTGACCCCCGATGGTCGCCGCCTCGACGACTACCCAGGCTTCCGGATCGTTGCCGTGATCAGGGCTACTCCCGAGCAGGAGTTCGAAATCAGGCGTCGTAGAGGTACTAGCGTCGTCGTGGCGCTCGACAGCCCACTCGGACAATGGTTGCACGCCCACCACGCACGAGCGGCAGTCGTGCGCCCGGATGCGACGGTGATGGCGGCGGGCCGCTCGGTCGCAGAGGTGTACACCCTGCTCCCGAGCCTCGCGGTCGGCGGGGACGCACCATGACCGATACCACCGTGCAGTCGTTCTCCCGGTAGCACCCGGGGCCCGGCGGGCTCGTCGTAGCTGGGAGAAGTGATCGCGTTCATTCTGGCCGCGGGGTCAGGACCGGTTGTCGCGCCGGTCGCATGGTGGGCAAGTCAATAGAGTGTGATGCGATGATGCGCGCACGACCCGATCTCACCCCGACCTTCTCTCCGCATTCCGGAGGGGCCCCACCTCGCTGGGTGTGGGGCTTGAGCGGGCGCCGGGTCGTGATTGCCGCACTTCTGGGAGTCACGTTGGGCCTCGGTGCGTCCGCATCGAACGCCTGGCCTTCTGCGCTGACCTACGTGCTGAACGCCGGTTGGGCATGGGCGGGGGTGATGGTTGCCGGAGGGATATGCGCCCGCACGCCGCTGGGCGGAATGGTGACGGCCCTGGTCGCCGCATTCTTTGCCAACACCACCTACTACTTAGGAGATTCGTGGTGGGCTGGCGCCTCTCGGCCCGGAGTCGTGGTCGAACGTGATTCGTTCGTGTCCGCAGTGCCAGAAGCTGGCTACTGGATACTCGTGGCGCTCGTGCTCGCCCCTGCACTAGGCGCGGTTGGCGCGTTCCAGCGCCGACCAGGCCTGAACCTCCCTGGATCTGTCGGAGGGTTCCGATCTAACAAGGA
>NZ_JAALDZ010000143.1:0-5759 GCF_014145125.1 Dietzia sp. CQ4
GGGGCCGCCGTCGCACAGGTCCACGACGACCTCGCGGCAGCGACCGGCGCCACCACCCGGGACGGTGCCGAGATCGTGACGGGCATGCGGGCGCGACTCGACGGGGCGGTGGCCGAGGTGCCCGAGCTCGCCGGGTTCGCCGATGCCGCCCGGGCGGTCTTCGACGAGGTCGCCGGGTCCGGCCCGGTGCCGGTCCACCGCGTCCACGGCGACCTGCACCTGGGCCAGACCCTGCGGGCCCCGGACCGCTGGATCATCATCGACTTCGAGGGCGAGCCGGCCGCCCCGCTGGCCGAACGCCGGGTGCCGGACTCCCCCGCCCGCGACGTGGCGGGGATCCTGCGCAGCCTCGACTACGCCGCCCAGCACACGCTGGTGGGGGTCGACGACCGGCAGTTGCGGTTCCGGGCCCGCGAGTGGCGGGACCGCAACGTCGACGCCTTCTGCGCCGGGTACGCCGAGGTCAGCGACTCGGACCCCCGCGACACCGGTGCGCTCCTCCGGGCGTACACGCTGGACAAGGCCCTCTACGAGGTGGTGTACGAGTCGCGCAACCGGCCCAGCTGGGTGGGGGTCCCGCTGGGCGCGGTCGAGCGCATCCTCGCGACGGACTAGCGCCGTGCCGTCAGTTCGCGGGCAGCTGGTCCTTGGCCCACTTGTAGTCGGCCTTGCCCGCGGGCGAGCGGCGGATCTCGGGCACGTCGACGATCACCTTGGGGACCTTGTAGTTGGCCAGTGACTGACGCAGGAACTCGGACAGCTCGTCCTGCTCCACCGACTGCCCCTCGCGGAACGAGACCACGGCGGCGACCTTCTGGCCGTAGCGCGGGTCCGGCGCCCCGGCGACGAGCGCGTCGTGCACGGCCGGGTGCGCCTTGAGCGCCTGCTCGACCTCCTCCGGGAAGACCTTCTCGCCGCCGGTGTTGATGCACCCCGAACCGCGGCCGAGGAACACGATGGTGCCGTCCTCGCGGAGCTGTCCCATGTCGCCCAGGACCGAGACGCGTCGACCGTCGACCACGGGGAACGTCTTGGCGGTCTTCTCCGGGTCGTTCCAGTAACCGATCGGCAGGTGACCGCGGCGGACGATGTAGCCGATCTCGTCCGAGCCCGGCTCGATGGGACGGAAGTCCTCGTCGACCAGGCCGAGCTTCGGGCTGGCCGGGATGGTCATCTCGCCGGACTCGCTCATCCCGAGCTCGCCGTCGTTGCCGGCCTCCGAGGCGCCGAAGTTGTCGCGGATGATGATGTTGGGCAGCACCTCGAGGACGCGCTCGCGGCTGGACTTGGACCAGATGCCGCCGCCGGAGGCCATCATGAACAGGGTGCTGAAGTCCATGGTCTCGGTGCCCTTGACCAGCTCGTCCGTCAGCGGCACCGCCATGCCGTCGCCGACGAACATGAGGATGTGCGCCTTGTGCTCGGCGGTCGCCCGGATGATCTCCGCCGCGTCGAACTCGCGGAACATGATGAGGTGGCCGCCGAGGTTCACGAAGGTCAGCAGCGTGAACAGGCCCGCACCGTGCATGAGCGGGGCCGAGATGACCACCTTCATCCCGCCGTCGGGCGAGACGTTGTCGGCGACCTCGGCGGGGCTGTGCCGCTTGTCACCGTAGGGGTTGCCCCCGGACAGGCACGCGTAGAAGTAGTCCGACATGTGCCACTGCACGCCCTTGGGGAAGCCGGTGGTCCCGCCGGTGTAGACGATCCAGTGGTCGTCGCCGCGGACGGGCTCGAAGTCCCGCTCCGCCGACTGTGCCGGCCACTCGGTGTCCCCGTCGACCACCGTCAGGCCCTTCTCGGCACACGCCGAGGCCAGGACCTCCGGGACGCCGCCGAACACGATCACGGTACGCACGGTCTCGAGCTTCTGGACCGCTGCGGCCATGGTCTCGGCGAACTCGGCGTCGACCAACACGGCGATCGACTTGGAGTCGTTGAACAGGTAGACCAACTCGGGCGCGGTGTACCGGTAGTTCACGTTGATCCCGGCCACCCGGGTCTTCATGCACCCGATGATGGCCGCCATGTGCGCGGTGCTGTTCTTCATGTAGAGCGCGACGTGGCTGAGCGGCTCCGCACCGTGGGCGCGGAGCAGGTGCCCCATCTGGTTGGCGAGATCGTCGACCTGACGGTAGGTGTAGTCGACGCCGTCCATGGTCAGCAGTGCGTTGTCCGGGATCTTGTCGGCGACGGCCTCGAACACCGCGGCCTCGTTCATCTCCGGGTTGGTTCCGGCGAGCGGATCGGTCGAATGGTCAGCAGCTTCGGTCATGGCAGAATCCTTCGCGAGGGCGGACGAAATGTGGCTGTCCTCACATTGTGACCTGAACTTGTTCTCATGTCCAGACGGCACCCTGATCAGGCCAAACTCTCAATAAGTAGAACGAGTTCTAGAGCAGTTCGTGTCCATGGCAACGATTCTGCGTGACCCCACGCCCCCGAGCGCCTACATTTTGGACATGAGTTCACGGCGGTCCCCGCAGAGCGGCGCGCCCTACGACGGGGGCCTGATGCTGCCCCACGCCACCCGGACGGGGAGCGTCCCGGTGGACGGTCGCCGATCGGCCGCGCCGGAGGCGGATCGACCCTCCGGCCGGAGGCCGGTGCTGACGGGCCCCGGGGCGCAGGGGACCCTGCGGTCCCGCGGGCTGGCCGGCGGGCTGAGGATGTTCGTCCGACCGGCCCTCGACATGATGCCGGCGACCGACGCGTCCCTCGGACGGCTGCGTGCGCTGACCTCGGGGGCCGGGCGGGCGGCCGCCCTCGAGACCACCAACGACTGGTCCTCGGACGGCCCCGTGCCCGGACTCTGGGTGGGCCGCAAGCGGTTCTTCCACTCGGACAAGGTGATCTACCACATCCACGGCGGCGGCTTCACCTTCGGATCCCCCTGGTCGCACAAGGCACTCGCGTCACGGATGGCCAGCGAGACCGGCGTGCCCGTCTTCCTGCCCGACTACCGGCTCGCACCGGAGCATCCGCACCCCGCGGCCACGGAGGACACCCTCGCCGGCTGGGAGTGGCTGCTGAGCATGGGCTTCCGGGCGGAGGACATCGTGGTGGCCGGCGACTCCGCCGGTGGCAACCTCGCCCTCCAGCTCGTCGCGCAGCTCGAGAAGGAGCAGGCCGCGATGCCGGCGGGGGTCGTCCTGCTCTCACCGTGGGTGGATCTGGACTTCACCGACATGACCGCCCGCGACCGCGCTCGTAAGGACCCGTTCCTCGCCCTCGGCCTGGCCGAGCTCTGCCGACGCCAGTACGCGCCGGGAGTGGACCCGGACGATCCCGCCATCTCGCCGATCAATCACGTCCCGTCCCCCGACTGGCCGCCGTTCCTCATCCAGTGCGGCGGCGAGGAGATCTTCTGCGGGGGGATCGAGCAACTCGCGGAGCGTTTCGCCGAACACGGGGTCCGGCACGAGTTCCAACTGTGGCCACACCAGTTCCACGTGTTCCAGGTGTTCCACCCGCTCGTCCCCGAGGCCAAGGTCGCGGTGCGCGACATCGGCTCGTTCGTCCGCGGGTGCCTGCGCGGCTGAACTCCCCGGTCAGACCGTCAGCACCAGGCCCGAGGTCGGCACGCCGGTACCCGCGGTCACGACCAGCTTCTCCGCACCCGGCACCTGGTTGACCGAGTCGCCCCGCAGCTGACGCACTCCCTCCGCGATGCCGTTCATGCCGTGGATGTAGGCCTCACCCAGCTGGCCACCGTGCGTGTTGAGCGGCAGTCGGCCACCCACCTCGAGCGCGCCCGGCTCGCGGACGAAGTCCTTGGCCTCCCCTCGGCCACAGAAGCCCAGTTCCTCGAGCTGCATGAGGACGTACGGCGTGAAGTGGTCGTAGAGCACGGCCATGTCCATGTCCTGGGGCCGCAGGCCGGACTGGGACCACAGCTGGTCGCCGACGATGCCCATCTCCGGCAGTCCGGCGAGCTCGGGACGGTAGTACGAGGTCATGATGAACTGGTCCGGCCCGGAGCCTGACGCGGCCGCGGCGATCGACACCGGCCGGTGCGGCAGATCCCGCGCGCGCTCGGGGGTCGTCACGACGATCGCCTGCCCGCCGTCGGACTCCTGGCAGCAGTCGAGCAGGTGCAGGGGCTCGGCGATGTAGCGCGAGTTCTGGTGGTCGTCCAGCGTGATGGGCGTGCCGTGGAAGAAGGCCGCCGGGTTGACGGCGGCGTGCTTGCGGTCCACCACCGCGACCCGCCCGAAGTCCTCGCTGGTGGCGCCGTACTCGTGCATGTAGCGCTGCGCGACCATCGCCACGAAGCCCGCCGGCGTCGACAGTCCGTGCGGGTAGGAGAAGGCGTTGTCCGTGCCGGACGAGTTGACCTGCTGCACGAGCGCCGAGTTGACCTGGCCGAACCGCATCCCGGAGCGCTCGTTGAACGCGCGATAACAGACCACCACCTCGGCCACGCCCGTCGCCACGGCCATCGCGGCCTGCTGCACGGTCGCACACGCGGCGCCGCCGCCGTAGTGGATGCGGGAGAAGAAGTTCAGCGAGCCGATGCCTGCGGCGCGGGCGACCGCGATCTCGGTGTTGGTGTCCATGGTGAACGACACCAGGCCGTCGACGTCCGACGGCTGCAGACCGGCGTCGGCCACCGCCGTGCGCACGGCCTCGGCGGCCAGGCGCAGTTCGGAGCGGCCCGAGTCCTTGGAGAAGTCGGTGGCGCCGATCCCGACGATCGCAGCCTTGTCTGTCAGGGTGCTCACTGCGGGTCTCCGTTCAGGTAGAGGGTCGCCGTCGAGGTGACGTGCGCGCCCAACGAGTCCGTGCCGACGATCTTCAGCGTGACCAGCCCGTCGTCGTCGATCCCCGTGACCTCACCGGTCAGGGTGAGGGAGTCGTACGCGTACCAGGGCACGCCGAGCCGGAGCCTGATGGACGTGATGCGGGCGCGCCGGCCCGCCCAGTCGGTGACGAACCGCTGCACCAGGCCGGTGTCGGTGAGGATGTTGACGAAGATGTCCTTCGAGCCCTTGGCGTGGGCGAGGTCGCGGTCGTGGTGGACGTCCTGGAAATCCCGGGTCGCCAGCGCCGAGGCCACGATGAAGGTCGGGGTCCCCTCGATGGTCAGCTCGGGGAGTCGGTCCCCCACCGCCACGGCGGGCGGCTCGGCGGGGCAGACGGTACGGTTCTCGCTCACGTGACGGCCCCTTCGGTCCTCGCGGGTGACCCCGCGGATTGTTGACGTTCGGCAGCCGGTGCACCGGCCGGTCGCCACGCGTACAGCGTCCACGGCTCGGTGCCGAACGCGGCGTCCTCGGCCGGGTCGCCGGGCATGTCGAGGAACTCCACCTCGACCTCCATGCCGATCCGGACCTCGGCCGGGTCGACGTCGCGCAACTCGCCGAGCATCCGCACACCCTCCTCCAGCTCCACCAGTGCGATGACGAACGGGAACCGCGTGCGACCCGGCACGCGCGGGGCGTGGTGGGTGACGAAGCTGTACACCGTGCCGCGGCCGGAGGCCACGACGTAGTCGGTCTGCTCGGACCTGTCCTTCCAGAGCGCCGGGACGGGCGGGTGCTGCAGCGAGCCGTCCTCGCGCGTCTGGATGCGCAGCTCGTGGGCACGGACCCCGTCCCAGAAGAAGCGGGTGTCGTGCGAGACCGACGGGCGCAGGACCTTGCCCACCACCAGGTCGTCGGTGGCCGAGCCGGAGCTGGAGACGATCTGGTCCGCGGGCGCCGGCGCGGGCTCGGCGGTCGTGGCGGGCTCGGCGGTCGTGGCGGTCGCGGCCGGCG
>NZ_JAALDZ010000144.1:0-22283 GCF_014145125.1 Dietzia sp. CQ4
ATGACCTGATGCAACTACCCGCCTGACCACCCACGAAGGATCACAATCCAGTTACACCACTTCTAGGGGCTTGACCCTGTGCCGGCGTTGGCGTCGGCTGCAAAGCCCCTACGGCCGCGTCAGTGGTAGCAGTGATCGTCATGCTGGGTTCTCCTTCTCCTCGCGCCCCAGCCGCTCATCCAAACCAGTCCGGGTGTCTCACACAAGTCTGGCGGATAGGGGATTGATAGAACAGAACCACGCAACGGGCACGACGAAGCGAGAGGCTCATGGTTGACACCGTCGAAGCGCATCGCGCTTGCAAATTTTGCCTCGACCCCACCGATTCTCAGTTGCGCACCTTGGCGCGGTAGGCCCGAGCCGCGAGGTGGGTATTTAGCTGGAGACTCGGCGCTCTGATCAACGGTCATCGTCGGTACCTGCCAGAAGTCGCTTTTGGCATGGGGACACGTGGGTGATTGTCCGTCAGGAAGAGGCTGAGATAGTGGTTCGACCCGAGGGCGTCTTGGAACTCGCCGATGCTCTCCGCGATGCAGCTGACTACGCCGACCAATAGCTGGCCGAGCAGTAGCTGGTTTGCCGATAAGCCCTGGCACGCCCGCTGTGCGGCGCACTCTCCGTACGGTGGGCAGGGAAGTCACCGTTTGCGAGAAGGGTTGCCCCGTGAAGCTATCGATTGTTGACCTGGGGACCGTGGCTCCCGGAACTACCGAGAAAGAGGCACTCGTCGATTCTCTCGACGGTGCCCGGCATGCGGAGGCAGTCGGGTTCCACCGCGTGTGGTTTGCCGAGCACCACCTGAGCCGCTCGGGCGCCTCGCATCACCCGGAGCTGCTCATCGCCGCGGCCGCGATGCAGACCACCGAGATTCGCCTCGGGTCCGGGGCGGTGCTGATGAACCACTACAGCCCGTTCAAGGTCGCCGAGATGTTCAAGCAATTGGAGTCGATGGCCCCCGGCCGCATCGACCTAGGAATGGGCCGGGCCACCGCGGGCCCCGTCCTTGACCTGGCACTGCAACAGAACCGCGAGCAGCCCGCGCAGGTCGAACATCAGCAGCAAGTACTGGAGACGCTGGCGTGGCTGTACGGCACGTTCCCCGAGGACCACCCGTTCGCCGGCCATCAGCTCATGGCGAGTGTGCCCGAGAACCCGCAGACCTGGCTCCTCGGTTCCAGTACCAACGGCTCCAACCTCGCCGCCGGCCTCGGCATCGGCTACACCTTCGCGGGATTCATCAACCCGCCCGGCGCCGCACCGGCGCTGCGCCACTACCGCGAGAACTTCCAGCCGCAGGGCTTTGGGCTCGACACCCCACGCGCGATTCTCGCCGTCAACGTGTCGGTGGGGGACACCGCCGCGGAGGGGCTGCACCTGGCCAACTCGCCCAAGGGCTTCTACTCACGTCTGGGACGGGCCGGCCGGGCGGCGGCGCAGGTGACCGTGCCCTCCGCCGACGAGGGAGCCCGCGAGATGAGCGACGCCGAGCGGGGCGAGCCCACCAGCATCGTCGACGGACGGTGGCCGCGCTTTGTTGCGGGCGGGCCCCAGGAAGTGCGAGCGACGCTCGAGCAGATGCTCGACCAATCCGGTGCGGACGAGCTGATGATTCAAGACATGATCGCCGACCCGATCGCCAGACGGCACTCGCACGCGCTGCTCGCCGAGGCGTTCGGACTGACGCCGCGAGGCTAAGCCTAATGTTCAGCTAGGCGACCTCTACGGCGTAGCGGATCGCTCCATCGGCACCACCGCGGTCACGTCAATCTCGATGAGCATCTCCGGGAACGCCAGCGTCTCCACCCCAACCATCGTGGACGCTGGGAGGGCGTCGGGGGCGATGCCGGGCACCTCGTAGAGGGCTCGGGCGAAATGTCCCAGCACCTCCTCGTTGAGGCCCACCAGGTAGTAGGTGGCCTTAACCACGTCGGCGAACGTCGCCCCCGCGGCCGCCAGCGCCGTGGACACATTGGCAAACGCCTGGGTGGCCTGTGCGTAGTGATCACCCGCGCCGACGATCTGGTTCTCGGAATCGTAGGCGCCCTGACCAGACAGGTAGAGGGTGCGCCCGCCCGTCACCTCCACAACGTGCGAGAGCCCCTGATGTGGCTGCAATTGCGGGGGATTGATGCGTCTGATGATCATGCGTGCTCCTGCTCGGTGGGGTTTGGGCCAGTGCCAGTGCCAGTGCCAGTGCCGGTGTCTGGGTTGCGGTCTGGGGCGGGCGACGCCTCACCAATCGTTACTGGGTCACCCTCATGGATCGTGCCAGGGGTCACCACGCGCAGTACACGCCCAGCTCCATGCCGGTGGTGGTGGCCAGCGCACGCAGGATCGCCCGGTCGTGCGGTAGCTCCGCCTGCGGCAGACCCACCATGATGCACCGTGCGATGGGCATCACCACGTCACACACCACCTCGCCTATTTGCAGCCGGCGGCCCACCCAATCGATCTCCGGGCACCCGTCCGTGTCAGCGTCGGTTTCCAGGATGATGTTCTTGCGGAACCGACGTGAGTCGATCTCCGAGTCCGGGGCCGCGCGGCGGATGCTGTCCATCGAGGCGGTGGTGAGCAGGGACAGCGGCATCGCGTCGAAGTACGTCCCTGGTGGGGTCGCAAACCGGACGAGCTCGGCCATCACATCCTCAGGCAGGGCCGAGAAGTCGGGGAACGGGTCATCCGGACCGAGATCGTGCTGGGCGAGCATCTCCTTTTTGCTCGTCCGCGCACGGCGGTAGTGGGCGTGATCGTCGCGCGGCATGCGCGGCCACACCGTCACGTCCCGTCCCACAGCGTGTGAGAGCGCGGCGTGGATCTCGTCGTCGTCACTGCGTCGCACCGAGCCATCGGGGAAGGTGATCTCCACCGTCGGCGTTGAGGCCCCGTCTGGCTCCTCGAGGTAGCGGGCATGGAACTGCATCAGCGACGTGATCCGCTTGGCGCCGCGGATCTCGGAGGCCGCCTCATCTCGCAGCCCCCAGCCCCTGTCCCCGGGGATGCCCCATTGCGCGGTGATCTCCGCTGTAGGGATTCGGTCGCCTTGCATCGACTTGACGGGATACCGCCATAGTTCACCGACCCGGCCCACCAGCACGCTGCCACCACCTCACGCCGGGCACCGTCGGCCCGGTCACACGGCGCACCGTAACAAGGAATTGACACCTGTCGGGGCGGATCGGGGTCGGTCCGGCCTCACCTGGTCGCACGTCACCTGGACAGACGTCGTCGGCTCGCACTTTTCGGCTCACACCTCGCCGGGTCGCAGGACTGTCCGGCCCAATCGGTGCGAGACGGCGGCGCCCCACGGGGTGGCCAGGCGGGCCGCGGCCAGAATGGCGCTGTCCTGCAGTACCTCGTGTGCCGGTCCCCGCGTGAGCTCGCCCTGGGACAGGACCAGAGTCTCCTCGGCCCAGGCCCACGCGAGGTCCACGTCGTGCGTGGCCATGACGATCGCCGTCCCCGTCTTCTGGAGAGCGTCCAGCGCGGCCAGTAGGTCGTCGCAGGCCAGCGGATCCAGGCCCGCGGTCGGTTCATCCAGGAGGAGGACGCGGGGGCGCATCGCCAGCGCGCCGGCAATGGCCACGCGCTTGCGTTGACCAAAGGATAGGTGGTGGGGGATACGGTCGGCGAGATCGGTAATCGCCAGCGCCGCTAGGGCCTCGTCGACCCGGCGCACCACCTCCTTCTGTCCCAGGCCGAGGTTCACGGGGCCGAAGGAGACATCTGCGCGCACGGTGGTGGCAAAAATCTGGTCGTCGGGTTCCTGGAACACCATCTGCACGGACTCGCGAAGGCGCACCCGATCCGCCCGCCGGTCCCGGACCCGCTCACCGTCCAGTTCGAGCGTCCCGGCCTCGAGGCGGGCCAGCCCCACCAGCAGTCGCATCAGTGTGGTCTTGCCGCTGCCGTTGCCGCCGAGCAGCGCGATCCGTGCACCCGCGCACACATCCAGTTCGGTGCCATCAAGCACCGTATGCGTGTGGCTGCCGGTCGCGTCGATGCGCCGGTAGGAGAAGCGGCCCCCGCGTACGGACAGAATGGTCACGTCACCACCCCCAGGACGACCATGCCCACCAGAACCACACAGATCACGGTCAGGCGGGCAGGGGAGACCGGCCGTGCCGGAGCCAGGACCGCCGTCTCACCGGGTTCGGCTCGCATCGACATCGCGTCGTCGATCGCCCGGGCTCGTGTCATGGCCAGCACGAACACCGAGGCGAACTGCGTCCCGATCGACCCGATCGCGGACCGTGCGGTTCGGTTCCCCAGCCGCAGATCGTGGGATTGACGCAAGGTCCGGGTGGTGCCGATGAGGATTCCGATCAGTCGGTAGGTGGTGTCCACGACGTGCGCGAGCGGGGCGGGCAGGCCGGCACGCCGCCCCGCGGCCAGCAGATCCGCGATGGGCGTCGTACACGCCAGCGTGATGGTGGCGGCGGTGGCGGCGATCGCGCAGCTTACAGTCCGCCACGCGGTATCCACCCCGGCCGGGTCCATCACGAGACGCCAGTCCGCCAGATCCCAGATGAGGGGCGCAGTGCCCACAACAAAAAAGACGACAGGCGCGAACAACGCCGGCAGATAGACCCGCGCGGGGACCCGGGCCAGCACGAGCGCACACAGGGCGCAGACGGCCAGGATCACCCCGTGCCCCACCGGTGGCGGCACGAGTAGTGCCGCCACGAGCAGGCCACCGAAGAGCAGTAGCTTCTCGGCCACCGGGCGGGCCGACCACCTGTTGTGGGAGGCCGCCAGCTCAAGCGGATTCATCTACGTCCCGGAGGCATCCGCGGTAGGAGCGGTTGCGGCTGCCGCGGCGGGAGATGCTGCCGCAGGCGCGGTCACGGCCGTGGAGCCTGCCTCCTTGCGCTGCCGCGTCCGTGTGCGCAATACGCCGAGGCCGTAGCCGACAATGCCGCCGCCGATACCGGCCTGGAGGGCGAACATCCCCGACTCGACCTCGCCCGGAAGTTCGGGGAGCAGGGGCTCGAACCACGGCTCGTACTCGGGCGAAACCTCGCCGATGGTGCCCTCGGCCTGCCCGTCCGCGCCCTCGAACTCACCGCCCGCTCCGGTGCCGTAGACCAGCGAGAACACGGCGATCGCGCATGCCGCAGCGATCAGCCCGACCAGCACCCACACGCTGACGTGTTTGCGGCCGGTCATCGTGCCTCCTCCGCGGTCGTGGTCGGCTCGACGCTCCCGGCGACCGCGCCTGGGTTCGGGGCGTCCCCGGTGTGCCCAGTGCTCCCGGTGTCTCCGGCGCCGTCAGGGTCCCCGGTGCCCGAGGTGCTGCCTGCTCCGGTGAGGCGGGCCCGCCGGAAGAATCCGAGCAGGTCTAGCTCGTGCGAGGCGATCCGCAGCAGAACGCCCACAACCACCACCACGACGAGCGCCTCGACAATCGCTAACGGAATTTGGGTGAGGGCGAACACCGCCAGGAACTCGCCCATGGAGTACCACAGGCCGTGCTCGGCGCTGGGGAACGCCAGCGCGAGCTGGGCACTGGTGGCGAGGTACGTCACCAGATCGGCGAGGAACGCCGCCACGAATACCGACCCCAGCAGCGGCACCGCGACTCGCCGGCACACCAGGAACGCCCCGTACGCGGCCCACGGGCCCGCGACCCCCATGGAGAACACGTTTGCGCCCAGCGTGGTAATTCCTCCGTGCGCGAGCAGCAACGCCTGGAAGAGCAGCACCACTGTGGCGACAAACGCCATGACGGGCGGGCGGAAGATGATCGTCCCGAGTCCGGTGCCGGTGGGGTGCGAACTCGACCCCGTCACCGACGGCAGCTTGATGGCAGACATGACAAACGTGAACGCCCCGGCCACACCGAGGAGGACACCTGCCTTGGGTGTCTGGCGGACCGTCTTGACTACCTCGCGCGCGCCGTGGATCACGAACGGCGCCGCGACGACCGTCCATGCCGCGGCGTGCGCCGAAGGGAGGAATCCCTCTGCGATATGCATCTGATGGAACCCTTCTGGATAGTGCCCCGTGGGGTGGTGGGATTCGGATCGGCGTCTGGTCAGGCGCAATGATCAACGAGTCGTGATTGATCGTAGTCGTTACCGGTGTCCAGAGCTCGTCGTTTGGCGGCGATGACGCGTCGGAGTTCGGCCATGGAGGTCTCCGAGAGATAGCGGCGGGAGACCTGCCATTCGTCGTGTTGATCGATCACCACCGACGTCGCCAGGCGCAGGAATGCGGCGGGGTTGGGGAAGATTTCCACGACGGGCTGGAGCAGTCGACCAGAATAATGCTGCAAGGCGCAGACCCCTCCGATCGCGGTGTGTGATGTACCGATGTGTCGGCTGTACCGGTCAGCAATATCTCGCCACCAGTCGGGATCAGTGAGTGCTTCGAGATTTGTCCAGCCGGCCTCGTCACCGGGAGTGGTGCGCAGCGGAATCGTGGACGCGGCGAGCGCACGCAAAGTCGTCGCGCTTACCAAGTCTTGGGGGGAATCGAGTGCTGATTGCACGATCGGGGCCTTCTCCGTGAGTTAACCGGTGACCGAGGTACGCCTAGAGCAAGGGCGAGAGTTCTGCATCGGGCATCGGCTGATGAGGCAGGAAGTCAGAGACGATGTAGCGAGGTGGCCTGCTGGCCGGGACGACAGGCCAGCAGGCCACCTCGCCTGCGTATCAGGACAGAATGGAGGGGCTTTGGCCCCCCATTGGCGCGGCGTTTTCGATTGCCTTGCCGACGTTCAGGACCGTGCGCTCGTCGAATGCCCGGCCGATGACCTGCAGCCCGACCGGTAGTCCGTCATTGAGGCCGACCGGCACCGACATCGCCGGCAGCCCGGTCAGGTTGCTCGGTCCGGTGAAACGGATGAAGCTATCGATCAGATCGGCCTTCGAACCGTTCAAGTCCGCTTCAGATGAGCCGATGTCAGGAGCCATCACCGGAAGCGTGGGTGCGATCAATACGTCGACTCGAGACATCACCTCAGCGAAGTCGTTCTTGAGTTGGCGGCGAACCTGCTGTGCCTGGAGGTAATCGACGGAAGAGAACAACTCGCCCAGTTCGAACAGGAAGCGGATGTCCGCACCGAAGTCGTCCGGGCGGTTCACCAGGTCCTCATGGTGAATCGCCGACGCTTCGGACAGACTGGTCGCCAATTCCGCCCACTCTGCGTAACGCAGCGTGGGAATACTGACCTTCTCGACCCGGGCCCCTCGCGACACAAGCTCGTCGATCTGAGCGCGGACCAGCCGCTCGATCTCAGTGTCGACGTCGCGAAAGTAGTAATCCTCCTCTACGCCGATGACTAGCCCGGACACGTCCCCATCCAGCGTGGACGAGTAATCGGCCACCGGCGTGTCGACGCACGTCGGATCCGCCGGATCGAAACCAGCGATGACCTGCAGCATCGCAGCGGCATCGTCGACGGTCTTCGTCATCGGCCCGATGTGGTCAAGGGTCCAGGCCAAGGGGTAGCACCCGTCCTTCGGCACGCGCCCGTGAGTGGGCTTGAGTCCGACGATTCCGCACGCGGCCGACGGGATGCGTATCGAGCCCGCCGTATCCGTCCCCAAGCTGGCATACGTCATATGCGCAGCGACCGCCGCTCCGGAACCGCCGCTCGAGCCCCCCGGCACCTTGGCCGTGTTCCACGGATTTTTCACGCTGCCGAAGTGAGGGTTGTTGTTGTCGATACCCCATGCGTACTCGTGCATGTTCAGTTTTCCGGTGAGTACCGCTCCGGCCTGCCGCAGCCGCCTGACCACAGTGGCGTCCGCTGACGGAACGAAGTTCCGATGAATTTTCGAGGCCATCGTCGTGACTTCGCCGGCGACGTAGAGGTTGTCTTTGATAGCGAGAGGGATCCCGTGGAAAATCCCACGGTAGTTTCCGCGAGCAATCTCCTGTTCCGCGCGCTTGGCGTCGGCCTGCGCCTCTTCGCGGAAGCTGATGTAGGCATTGATCTTCGGGTTGAGCGCTTCCGCATGATCCAGGAGCGCAGCAGTGGCCTCCACCGGAGAGACACTCTTGTTCTTGATCAGACCAGCTAGCTCGGTGACTGACTTGGTGACCAGTTCGTTAGCGGACATGATCGCCCCCCGGAAGGTTGCGGATGGCGATGTCTGCGTCGTCGAGTGCTACACCACTGAGGTCACTCCGGCGCTCAAGAGTCTCCGCCCACTTTGATTCCAGTTTATCCAAGTGCGCATCTGACGGACGCACACCCTTGCTCGCGAGTGCGTCTTTCACTGACAGGGCCATGAAGATCTTCCCCTTCGAGGTCACGCCTCAGCATCGAGGCTGATACGGGTAAACACTTCCGATTGAGAAACTTCGAGTTGAAAGTGTTTGCGTCACGTTAAGTGGTATAGGTCACAATGTCAACAGCCGGCCGCTGGACGGTTCCGCGCCTGAGTGTTGAAGGGCTGACGACTACCCCCCGAACGGCCCCATCTCGGTGCTGTGATCTGGAACACGGTTGTCGGGTACTCTCGGCAGGGAGCGGCGAAAGCTTGGGCGGCCTGTGTCTCAGCCGCCTGAGGGCCGAGGGCAACCCGATTCGACTGTCAGAAGGCTGCGCACGGCCCCGTTATGGCGCGAAAAATGTGTCCGAGCGTTCAACGAGAGGGCTCCCTACTGTGCTTACTGTGGTTCCCCGCCAGCACCACCAATCAGATGTCGTCCGGATCGGCATGGTGGTCCCACTGCAAGGGCCCGGCGGAATTTTTGGCCCATCATGTATTGCTGTGAGCGAATTCGCCTGTCAAGAACTCAACGCGCGCAACGGAATCGCAGGCCGGCGGGTCGAAATGGAGTACATCGACGGCGGCCAGGAACTCAGCCGTGTCGCCGCAGACGTGAGCGCGCTACTCGACGCCGGCCGTATCGACGCTCTCTCTGGATGGCACATCTCGTCAGTGCGTCACCACCTGGTCCCGATTATCCGCGGACGTATCCCGTACGTTTACACCTCTCTTTACGAAGGGGGCGAGTGTCGGCCCAATGTCTATTGTTCAGGAGAGACGCCTGAGCAGCAGATATATCCGGCCTTGCGATGGCTCCGCGACAACCTGGGCATTCGATCGTGGTATGTGGTGGGCGCCGACTATGTGTGGCCGCGGCGCACGTACTCGATGATCAAGCACTTCTGCAGTGCCCTCGGCATTGAAATCTCCGGGGCCTCGTTCGTCCCAATGGGACAAGCAGATGACCCTCGACTCCCGACAGCGGCAGCCGCCAGCGGATGCGACGCCGTGCTCACGCTGCTCGTTGGCCAGGACGCAGTCGATTTCAACAGATGCTTCGCTGCGGACGGATTGTATGAGCAAATCCTGCGATACAGCCCCTTGATGGAAGAGAACATGCTCCTCGCGGGCGGTCCAGAGACCACAGGAAATTTGTATGCCTCAGCTGCCTACTTTCGGACGCTCATCACCGAGCCATCCATGCAGTTCATCGGCGACTACGCTGACGGGAATGGGGGGGTAGCGCCAGCGTTGAACAACATGGCGGAGTCGTGTTACCAAGGCATTTACACGCTGAGCCACCTCGCCCGCCGCGCCGGCGGACTCGACGCCACTGGATGTGATGCGGGTATCGACGGGTTGTCCTTCGATAGTCCGCGAGGACCAGTGAAATTCGAGGGAAATCAAGCCCAACAACAAATCTACTTAGCCCGCGCCGACGGCGTTGACTTCGACGTTGTCGCCTCTTTGTAGAGGTTCGACACGCACTATGTCGCGGTGAACACGAGGACCGCCGTAGACGCACCGACGGCAGTCACGGCCAGCACCCCGCCGAGCGCGGCATAGCGGCACCAAGAGACCTTTATCCCCGCCCGGCGCAGTTGATCTGCCCACAACAGTGTGGCCAGAGACGCCCAGGGGGTGATCAGTGGGCCAGCGTTGGAGCCTATCAATACGGCCATGATCTCCACATCAGACCCGGCAGCCGGTTCGAACAGCAGATATGCGGGCAGATTGTTTAGCATGTTACTCGCCAGCGCCGCGGCTCCAGACAGCACGAAGAGTTCACTGACGCCAGTGCCCTCTGTCACGAGAACGGAGCGCAGCATCTGCTCAGCACCCGCGTCGAGGGCGAGCTGCACAGCGACCACCACGCCGACTGCGATCGCGATGGCCGACCACGGAACAAGCGCCATTCGCACACTCGCACGGTCGACCTGCCGGAATGCTACGAGCACGATGGCCGCCGCCACCGAGGCTGACCACCAGACCGGTATCGGAGTGGTCAGAAGCGGCATCAGCACTGCGAGCACCCCCGCACAAAGGGGCATCAACCGATGTGTTGTGCGACCTTCCTTCACCGATCGGAAGTGCTCGTCGGTCTCGGACTGCAGCCCTGCCACATCTCGCCGCGCGAGGCGTCGACGAAAGACGAGCCCGGCGAACAAGATCGTGACGAGAACCGAGATCGTCGCCGGCAGAACAGCCAGACGCAGATAGCCACCGGTGCTGCCGGCGAACGCGTTCGATCCGACAGCAAGCAGATTTGTCAGATTGGACACCGGCAAGAACAGCGATCCGGTGTTCGAGATCCACACGACTGTGAGAACAAGTGGTCCTGGGTCGGTCCCCGATCGAAGCGCTAGGGCGAACACGAGGGGAGTAACCAGTACTGCAGTCGTGTCGAGCGAGAGAAACGCCGTCGAGACCACACTCAGCCCGACAACAACGAACCAGAGCCCCAAGCCTCGACTCGCCCGGCTACGCGCCACCATTTCAGCGATCTGATCGAACACGCCTGCTTTGGCCGAAAGGTTGACCACTATCGAAATCGCTGCGAGGAAGAGTAGAATCGGACCGAGACGGCCAACTAGACCCGCCACCTCGTCCGATGGCGCTGCGAAACCGTACAGCGAGCAAAGTAGTAGGAGCGACACGGCAACACAGACCAACCGAACAGGGGTCGCTTTCACCAGAGAGCCCGGCTTATCTTCGATGTTCCACTCCGCCCGTTACCAGCCAACACGAGTGAGCACGGTCGAACGCCGCCCCTGAGAAGCACGGACGCTTCAGGGGCGGCGTTCAACGACGGCGTACGGATTGCCTGATGGACCTGATCAGCCTTCCGCCACGTAGCCGATCGCCGACATCCGATCTCGGATGTCCTCCTCACTGATTAGACCAGACTCGATAACGCTGGCCTCAAGAGCTTTAGCCCAGCTCTCGTAGTACGCTTCGCACCCATTCGAGGCATCGATCGACCTGATCAGTCGCTCGCGGAAGAACTGCCAGTCATAGGATTTCTGGTCCGTCAGCGCCACAGCGACCCCGAATGCCGTCGCTTCCCAAGGTTCGGAAAAGACGAGCTCGCCGTTGTCCCGTGGTGGGGCTTCCGATCCGGACGCCGGGAGTCGGTCAGTCAAGGTCTCGCCACTCATGCCATCACTTCGTTCGGTGTAAGGGCATTGCTGACCCCGATCATTGAATCCCGACTGACGAGCTTCGCCAGCTCGACCTCTGACCAATCCTCAGTGCCCTCAGGACGCTCAGGAATCACGATGTAGCGAATTTCCGAACTGCTGTCCCATACCTTGACTTCCACATCGGGCGATACGGGGAACTTGAAATCGCTCTTCAGCGTTTCGCGCGGGTCCGCGACGATGCGCGACCGGTACTCCATGCTCTTGTACCAGGCGGGCGGAAGGCCCAGCACAGGCCACGGGTAGCACGAACACAGCGTGCACACCACGACGTTGTGGGTCTCCGTGCTGTTGAACACGGCAGCGATCTGATGCGCCTGCTCGCCGGCATATCCGAGCGAGGCCATAGCGGCGGTCGCGTCCTTCTTGAGCCAGTCGCGGTACTCCGGATCGACCCATGCCTTCGCCACCACCTTTGCGCCCCCCATGGGGCCGAGGTCATTCTCGTAGTACGAGACCACCCGGTCCACCGCCGCAGGCGAAACGATGCCCCTCTCGTACAGAAGGGTCTCGATCGCCTTCGTGCGTGCCTCGTACTCTGTGTACTTCTCGACATGATCACTCATGGTGAAGTCCTCTCATGCTCCGACTAGATACGGTTCCCACAGGTCGACATAGACGACATCCTTGTCGTTGCCGTCATCTCCCCACAGGTCGGTTGATTTGAACGCCACGGTGTAGAGCGGCTGGGGGACGTCCCTACGGTTGATGTAGTTGCTGTCCGGGTAGATCTGAGGGCCGTGCGAGGTATGGACGACACCAGTCCGGTTACGGACGTACTTCGGGCACCGCGTGTGCCCCAGCGGGTTCATGTTCTTGACAGTCACTGAATCCCCGGCCGAGAACGAGGGCTCCGGTCCTGGAAGGACTAAAGAATGCGGCTTGTGCATTGCCTCGATCGCCTTGTCGATGTCTCCCTCCTCGAACTGGCGGGAAGGGTTCCTGTCGACGTAGCTACCGTCGAGAATCTCCTGTACACGCTTCTTGCGCTCGTCTTCGGTGATGATGTTGTCCGAGACAAGGATTCGTTCTGCCGCACTGAGCCAGTGTGTGTAGTACGAATCACGGATCTCGTTGACGTAATTCTCATTGCCCATCATCTCGCGATAGAACCGCGACTTGTCCCACCACGAGAGTCCCCTGATGTGCATCCAGGTGAGTATCGAGAGCGCGCGGCCCTCCCACTCGTGATGGAAGTACGGCTCATCTTTCTGGTAGGGGACCGGCCCGTAGCCGGTCATCCCTCCAGTGTCATGGATTCCGTCCATCGTTCTTACCTTTCCTTCCTGCGTCGCCAGGCGGTCAGTTTCCGCGCTGTCGTCTCGGCATAGAGGTAGATCGCTTGGTTGGTAGATGAATCCCTCACGCGGGCCTCATCCGGGATCGGCCGTAAGACCTCCGTCCGATTCATCGCCTTAGCCAGCACGAGTGCGAGCTGAGTGATCTGCATCACGGCGATGACTCATTGTTACTTTCTGTACGAACAAATGTCAATGCGTAGATGTGACGATTGTCACCGGGCTGACGCTGGAAGTTCGTTCCACGGCTGGATCTGGAGCCGCCGGGAGCTGGCGCCGGCGCCGAGCGAAGACTGAGCGGCATACATGGCCGGCAGGCACCAGGGGCTGTGGTTGACTAGTGTCATGGGCCATGTTGTGCAGGGCGAGCCAATGCGAGGAGCGATGTTGGATGCTGCGGCGGCAGCGACCGTCGCGGAGACCCTGCAAGCATTGGCCTCGCCCAATCGCCTGATGATCCTGGCCAGGCTCCGGCAGGGGCCGTGTGCGGTGACCGAACTCGCCCAGTCGGTCAATATGGAACAGCCGGCAGTCTCCCACCAATTGCGATTACTCCGGACTCTCAGCCTGGTGAGCGGTCAACGCGAGGGTCGCAACGTTGTCTATAGCCTGTACGACTCGCATGTGGCAGCCCTGCTGGACGAGGCGATTTACCACATCGAGCATCTCCGACTTGGCTCCAGGCAGCACCACTCCGCCTGAACTCGCGGAGTTCGACTGCCTTCGGTGCGGGGAAGTGGGCCCGGGGCGTCCGCACTCAACGTCCGCGGGTGGCTTTGGAGAGTCGCTAATCGGTGGTTAACTTCACGACGGCAGTATATCGTCGGTCTGATTACTGAGACTGCCGACTGAGTGTGTCAGCCACTGAGGGGCGGCACAGCGAGCGGAGGGAACCGTGGCGCGCGAACCATCGGTGGAGGCGATTCTGGACGGCGTGACTGTAGGGCGGGAGTCTCGATCACTCATCTCACTGGGACGTGCGTTGTCCCGCCTCGTCGACGAGGTGGCGACCGATTATGAACTGACTGCCGATTTGTGGTTGACGCTCGAAGAGATCACGAAGTCTGACGGTATAACGATGACGGAGCTGGCCCGAAAGTTGGCAATCCCTGCTCCTACGGTGACGAAACTCGTCGACCATCTCGTTTCCAGGGCATTGGTGTTTCGTTTGGCAGACCAGGCGGATCGGCGTCGAGTGTTCGTCCATGCGTCGCGTCTCGGGGATCGGATCCATCAGCAACTGGGGCCCGAGGTGAGGCGGGTCGAGCGAGAGTTCCTGCAGGGTCTGAAGTAGCGGGCGGGCCAAGGTCGGCCTATTCAAGATCTTTGCCGCTCATGACGGGGAAGCCCAACATTGGGTGACCTCATAGTTCGGTCCGTCTGGCTGGGATAGGTTTCTCGGGGGCGCGGATGCACGTCCCGTCAGGGTGGCGCTACTTTCTCGGTGGTGGACACATGGCCAGTGGCGTCGAGGTAGGCGGCATCGCGTAGGGCTGCCTCGAGAACCTGAACATAGGGAAGACGCAGTTCGGCAGCCATGCCGTCGAGCGTGGTTCGGGCCGGCAGGCCGCGCAGGCCGTGGGTGCGCCACAGGTGCAGATTCTGGCGGGTGATCCCGATTCGGCGGGCCAGCTCGGACTCGCTGACGCCGTAGGCGCGCTTGTGGGCGTCTATGAGTTCGACCAGGCGAGGGGTCTCCATGGCCTCAAGTGTCCGCCCATGCTGGGGAGGCGTCAAGCAACAATTAACGCTATCGACAAGTGATACTTTACATAATAATAGTTATCGGCGTTAACATACTGCCGGGTCTGGGTGGTTTTGCGGCGCCTTGTGGCGTGGTGGATCCTATGGCGCAAACTCGTGCGGATCGGTGGCGGCGCGGTACACTAGAGGCACAACGGGCCGGATACCGGAACGTTGCCTGCCGAGGGCTCCCGCGAGGGGGCCCTCGTTTTATTTAGGGCATCCAGGTTCGTTGCCGGTGGGTGTCTTGGTAGATCAGGTGGGCGAGCTTGTCGGTGACGGCTTGCGCTCGGGGGTGCTGATTGCGGACTGCTTGGGCCCGGTGGTGGATGTAGACCGCCATGTCTACGGCCTGTAGGCCGGGTGTGTGGCGTGAGTCGGCGAAGTTGATGGGCGCGGAGATGTACTTCAGGCGGCTGGGTCGGTAGCCGCCGGTGCCGAGGTCCTGGTAGGCGCTGAACTGGTCTTGGTGCTCTGCGCTGGTGGCGATCTCGTCGGCGACGACGATCGCTTGCTCGCCGGCGCCGTGTCGGGAGGTGTAGTCGTCGATCTGCTCGAGTAGGTGTCGGAAGACCACGGTGTGGGGCTGCTGCGGGTACCGGTAGCGGGCGTTGAGGCGTCTGACGTCGACGCCTTCGAAGAGGTAATGCACGCCCGCGTGCTGGGCTGCCTGTAGGACGGCGGTGTAGAGGCCGGCGGCCTCGCGGTGTTTGCCGCGAAGGGTGGCCCACTGCCCCACGCCGCCCATGATCTCGTGCCCATGGAACTCGGCTGCGGGATCGGTCCCGTGTTGCGCGGAGGTCCGCTCGGCGATCTGGGCGTAGAGCCGGTGGAGCTGTTCCCATTGGTCGTAGTCGGCGATCGCCGCCCCGATGTAGTAGAGCTCCTGGTCGTAGGACTCGTCGACATAGGCGATCAGCACGTGATCCATCGTCTCACCCGACTGCGACGGGTTCGCGCGGCACCGACTGCTGTGGCCGAGGCTCCCCTCGACCCTCGCCGTCCAGATGGCGGTTCTGTGACGGCGAGTTCGGCGACCGCTTCGGGGCGCACCGGCGCGACGGGCTGGTGTCAGTAGGGCGCATCCGGTAACGTCGGTAACCGGAAACAATACCGGTTACCAGTTACCGCAGAGGAAAAGGGGTTGTCGTGTCGACGTCGGAGAAGATCGCCAGGGCCTATGGGGTGATGGTCGCGCGTGGGGACAAGGTCACGGTGCGGGCGGTGCAGCGCGAAGCGGGAGTGCGGATCGGCGAGGTGGCGGCGTGGATGCGTGAGCACGCCGGCGGGGCGGCCGGGGATGTGCCCGAGGCGCCGGATTTGTCGGAGGCGATGTCGGCGATGGTGGCCTCGGTGTGGGCTGCGGCGTGGAAGCGCGCCGCGGAGCAGGCGGATGAGGCGACCGCGGTGGCGCTCGATGCCGCTCGCGCCGGTGAGGCTGACGCCCTCACCGCGGCCGAGAAGGCCACCTTGGAGAAGGATGATGCGGTTGCCGCTCGAGATCGTGCGACCGGCGAGGTGGAGGGGCTGCGCGGCGAGCTGGAGCAGGTGCGAGGTGAGCTCGAGGCTGCCCGCCGGGAGGTCCGCGACGCCCGTACCGCGGCAGTGGAGGCGGATCGGGCGCGGGTTCGCGCCGAGGCCGCCTCAGACACTCTGCGTGAGGTCCTCGATGCACTGCGTGAGGGCAGGGGCGACTCGGCGGCGACGGACGCCTCGTGAGCGCAGCCGATCAACACGTGGCGTGGCGCTGAGCACGCCAGTAGTCGCACTCCCCTGACTGTTCAGAGGCCGCCCCGCGGCTGGCGCAGCCGCGGGGCGGCGCCGCGTTCAGCCCTGCTGGGGTAAGGGTGCGGCCGGGTCGGGCAGAAGCACTCATCGCAGTGGTGCGTCAGACGACTCACCTGACAGTCGTGCGCCTGTCGTTGCCTCTGGTCAGGTTCGTTCGGGCAGGGGGTAGGGGGTGGTGAACTCGGTGAACCACTGGGCCGGTTCCAGGTTGACTCCGCCGACCCATCTGGTGATGGTCTCAGCGGGCAAATCGTAGAGCGCCAGGACGTCGTCGTCTTGGAACAGGTCGCTCGCCAGGTCGCCCCAGGTGTCGGGGTTGTCGGTCTCGGCGGGCCAGGCCATGGCCTGATCGGCTGACAGTCCGGTGTCGGTGACTGCGGCTCGTCTCAGGATCAGGTGCAGCACCATCTCCTCACCAGTGCAGCGGGGCACGGGCGCGCCCCACTGCCTGGCGTCGTTAGCGAGCCGGGTGGCGCACTCGGCGAGTTGGTAGCGCCAGAGGCGGCTCTGAGTGAAGGTGCACGGCGGTAGCGCGTCAAGGATCTGTAGCTGGTCGCCCGTCACCGCTGCGGTGCCGAGCAGATCGGCGTCGGCGCGGATCTGCTCGGCGACCTCAAAGGCCGCGACTGTGAGTGCCTGTGCGCGGCGCGGACCGATGGTGTTGATGAGGTCGACGAACTCGGGGTCCAACGCAGTCACGGTGTCAGGCTCCTGGCCGAAAGCGGGGGCGCTTGGTCTCATTCTAAAGCGCCCTGGCACCGGGCATCGGGCCTGTGGCCCGATGCTGCTCGTAAGAATCCCCACCGGCCCGAGAGAGCCCGGGAGACTGTGGCCGAGGGGATGCATGGTGATCTTCCGCCGCCCCTGCACGAGTGGTCTGCCCGCCGGCGGGCGCAGAATCGGGGCATGAGGCGTCACCTGTTGCGGCGCTGAGACTTCGTGGTCGGGCTTGCCGGGCACCGACCGTTCCCCGGCCCCGTCATGACGATCGCTACCGTTCACGGCTGGCACCGACCGTCATAGATTCCACGCCACCTGCGATGGGCCCTCCTGCACGGCCGGGCGCCCCGGCGCCAACGCCGTATCGGCGCGGCCCGCTGACACATCCGCACACCCCGAAATGAGTCGAGGCCCCGCTCGAGCGGGGCCTTGTGTTGGTTGTGAGCCTACGTGTTCGTTCAAAACAGTGGTGGCGTGTCGAGGGGCGCGGCGTTGCCGCAGGCGCGGGCATAGGCGGCTGCGTTCCACCCGCCGGCAACGGCCTCACGCACGGCCAGTGACCGGGCGTGGCGGTCTTGACGATGCGCCAGGGTTCGAATGACTCCGGTGCGCCCGCACGCGACGGCGTAGAGCAGGTTCGCCGCTTGAGTGGAGGCGATGAGATGCCCCTGATCGACGCGGACACACAGTGGTTCGTTGCAGCGGTGCTCCCCCACACCGCCGCCGGTGAGCTCGCCCGAAATCAGCAGCGCAAACCGGTGCGCTGACTCTGTACGGCTCGTTGCATAACGACGCCAGGTGATGCGTCCGTATCCGTCACCGGCGGAGATGGCACCGGTCCAAATCCAGCATCCGTCGGCAGGTGCCTTGATCACGCGGGACCAGAACGCGTCGATCGCCGCCTGAGTGGGCGGCAGGGTCGCGCTATAGGGACGCGACCGCCGCGCCGCGCCAGCCGGGGCGGGAGGTGGCGCGACCAATTCCAGGCCCGGCAGAGGAATGTCCACGTCTGCGGGACTGGTGCGCGGGTCAGTGGGACTCGGCACCGTTGTGGTCCGAGGTCGTGTCCGACGCCTGCTCGTCAGTGGTCTCCGGCGTCTGATCCCCGGTGGCGGTGCGGTCCTTCGCGGCGCGGATTGCCGCGCCGACCTCGCGGGCGGACAGGCTGGTCATCTCGGCCAAATCCGCCTGGGCGACCCCAAGGTCCTTGAGCTCGATCAGTGACTCCCCCAGGGCGGCCTCGGCGTCGGCGCGGGCGTCGATCGCGGAGAACACCGCCACAAGCTTGGACTCGCGCTTGCGCGCCCGCTCGAGCTCGTCAGCCATCGCCTGGCGGGCACGGGCCCGCGCGGTCTGGGAACGCGAATCAGTCTTCGTAGCAGCCATAGCTCAAACCCTAGAGCACTCCTGCGACACCCGCGAGCACCAACCACTCCCACATCCGACCACCGTGTAGTTCTTCCTGGCCGCAGTAAAGCAGCCACCGACCTGGCCAGACCGAATACTCGCTACTGCTCGACAGAACAGCCACACACAGTAGGCACTTCTAGTGAACGATGGGAAGCCGCTGGTCACAGGGCCGTGCGCTGCGACGCGTAGACGCGGCCGTCCCGGGGCGCATACGCTGGCGGGTGTGATGAGTCTGCGGGCGGTGCACGCGGGTACTGGTTACCAGTACCTGCTGCGCTCGGTAGCCACCCATGACGCCGATCCGCAGGGCCTGGCCCTGTCGGACTACTACGCCGCTAAGGGCACCCCGCCGGGACGGTGGATCGGTAGCGGACTTCAGGGACTGAACTCCCAGTCCGTGGCCTCTGGGGCCACGGTGACCGAGGCGCAGATGGCCGCCTTGTACGGCGAGGGTATGCATCCGGACACCGATCAGATGATGGCCGACGGGAAGCTCTTGGCGGCCTGCAAGTTGGGCCGGAGCTTCCCGCTTTACACCGGCGGCGTGGACGTTCTGGAGGCCATCGCCGCGGCCGAGAAGTCGTTCCTCGCAGTCGAAGGGCGGCGCCCCACCACCGATGAACGAGGGCAGATCGCCGAGAGCGTCGCACGCCCGTTCTTTTCCGATGAGTTCGGTTACGAGCATGCCTCCGGCAAGGACGTCATCGCGTGGGTCAACCGCCAGCGCGACCAGGTGCGCCAGGCGGTCGCCGGGTTCGATTTCACGTTCTCTCCGGTGAAAAGTGTCAGCGTCCTGTGGGCGCTGGCCGACGAGCAGACTGCCTCTCGGGTGGCTGCGTTGCATCACGAGGCCGTCGCCGAAGCGCTGGCCTGGGCCGAGGACAACGCGATCTACACGCGCGTAGGGACCGGCGGTATCAAGCAGGTCAAGACCGGCGGGATCATCGCCTCCGAGTTCACGCATTTTGACACCCGCTGCGGGGACCCGGACCTGCACTCCCATGTACTGCTGGCCAACAAGGTCCAAGCCCCTGACGGGCGCTGGCTGTCGCTGGACTCTCGTGCCATCCATCAGATGCACCAAGCCATCTCTGCCCGGTATGACGCGATCCTGCACGACAAACTCACCCGCCGAATGGGCGTGGAGTTCCAGCCCCACTACTCCCACCCAGACAAGGCACCGATCTGGGAGATCTCTGGGATAGACCGCCGCCTGATCGAGGCGTTCTCCTCCAGGCGCACCCTGGCCCGTCCGGTCTATGACCGACTCGTCAGTGAGTACGTATCCGCTAATGGTCGGCAACCGTCGCAGCGGGCCGCGTACGCCCTGTGGCAGAAGGCGATCCTAGATACCCGGGACGCCAAAAAGCCCGCCCAATCCCTGATCGAGCACCGCGCGACCTGGCGGCAGATGGCCGAGCGAGTCGTCGGGGCACACACCGTCGAGGCCATCGCCAGCGAGGTGACCATGCAGGGTCAGCGCGAGAGCGAGCGGGAGCTGTTCGACGCCGACGGGCACGCCCGCCTGGTGGCAGAGCAGGCGGTGGAAGCGGTGGCAGCGCGGCGAGCGCAGTTTCGCCGCTCCCACGTCGACACCGCCGTATCCACCTTGCTCAAGGGCTACCGGTTCGAGGGCCCCGAGGCCCTGGACCGGGCGCACGAACAGGTCATGGCCACCGCCATGAACGATCTCGTGGTGCAGCTGACCCCGCCGGAGAGTCTGGACCTTCCGGGTGCGTTGACCGGGCCGGAAGGTGCCGGCATTGACCGGCACGCAGGCGCCGAGAAGTACACCACCCAGGCAGTCCTCGATGCCGAGGCCATCACCCTTGAGGCGGCGCACACGCCGGTCGCGGTGATCGCCACCCGCGCCGATCTCGACCGCGCACTGAAGACGCACGAGGACGCCGAAGGATGGTCCCTCAACGCCGGACAGACTGCCCTCGCTGCGCATCTCATTGGTGCTGGAACACTGCTTGCCGCTGGCGTGGGGCCGGCTGGGACAGGCAAGACCGCATCCATGAAGGTCGTGGCCCGAACCTGGCAAGACACCGGCCGCAACGTGATCGGTCTGGCACCCTCCGCGGCAGCAGCGGCCGTCCTCGCGGGCGACATCGGCACTGACTGTCGCACCATCGACTCGCTGACCTTTACCTGGATGGGCAAGCACCCCACCTTGCCCGGAAAGACTCTCGACGCGCTGCCCGTTGTGATCCGCCCCGGCGACATGCTTCTCGTGGACGAAGCCGGCATGGCCTGCACTGAGAACCTCGCCGCACTGACCGAAATCGCCGCCGCATCCGGGGCCATTCTCCGGCTGATCGGCGACCCCAAGCAGCTCGCTGCTGTCGAGACCGGGGGGCTGTTCGCCGACCTGACTCGCACCCCGGGAACGCCTCAGTTGCGCGAGGTCATGCGCATGGGCGCGGACACCGAACAAGCCGAAGCGACCCTGGGCCTGCGCGACGGTGATGCGGGCGCACTGGCTCTCTACAACGGGCGGGGCTGGATCACCGGAGGGCACCGGGAGCAGATGCTCACCGAGGCCGCTCAGGCGTTCCTGGCCGACACAGGCGCTGGCCGCCAGGCACTGATCATCGCCTCGACCAACACCGATGTCGACACTCTCAACGAGGTCATCCGGGCCGACCGGGTCGCCCGCGGACTAGTCGACGACGCACACACCACCAGGGTCGCTCGCGGCGACACCGTTGGTGTCGGCGACACCGTCATCGCCCGCACCAACTCCACGCTCTACACCGGCGACCGCACCTACCTTGGACGGGTCATCAACGGCCAACTGTTCACCGTCACCGGCATCGCCGATGATGGCTCACTGGCAGTACGCGACTCCTCCACCGGCCAAGACATGCTCATCCCCGCCAGCTACGCCGACAAGAGCATTCACCTCGGTTACGCCGCCACCATCCACCGCGCCCAGGGCGCCACCGTCGATACCGTCCACGCCGTCATCGACGCTGGCGTGGACCGTGCCGGCCTGTATGTCGCCATGACCCGCGGCCGACGAGAAAACCGCGCCTACGCCGTATGCGAACCCACCCTCGACACGGGCGCCGAGGACGCCCACATGCACTCCGCCGGCGACCACCAAGCCCCAACCGCAGACGAGGTGCTGACTGGCGTCCTGGCCCGCGACACCCACCAGGCCTCGGCCACCGAAACCCTCCGCCAGGAATACGCCAGCGCCACCAGCGACGAACGACTCGCCCAGCTCTACCGCCACGGCGTGGACCTCGCCGCCCGCGATTTTGCCGCCGCCACCCTCCCGGCCTACATCGACGCACTACCGCGGGCCTACGCCCACCAAATCGAGGCAGACCCCGACCAATACCAGGCCCTCGCAGGCGCGTGGACCGAAGCAGCAACCCGAGGCCTCGACCCCCGCGAGGAATGGGACAACGCCACCGACACCCTCGACACTGCCGAGAAGCCCGGCTCTGTTATCGCCCACCGGATACGCCACGCGACCCGCGAACAAGCCGAGACCACAGCACTGCCCACTCCCCCACCCACGACCCCAGGATCCGACACCGAACTGACCACCTGGCTTGCAGAAACCCATCGCACACTCACCGCCGATCCTGCCGCCCAGGCGGTAGCCCGTGCCGCTTCCTTCACTGCCGAGGACTTTGTCGCCTCCTACCTCGACTCCCGCACTGCAGAACACGAACCCGGCCCGGACACCCACCCCACGACGAGCTCGCCATGGGGGCCATCGACCGACTCCTCCCCCGACCTGTGGTGACTCGCCCCTGCTCGTCAGGCGCCAGTGGTCAGGCTGCGGTGGTGCGGGCCCATTGGTGGGGTGCGAGCAGCATGTCGGGGGCGGGCAGTGCGGCGCGGGCTGCGGCGACCAGTTCCCACCAACTGTCGGGATCGGC
>NZ_JAALDZ010000145.1:0-9475 GCF_014145125.1 Dietzia sp. CQ4
CCGGACACCCCCGCCGCCCGGACCCGCGACCGCCGCCGCGTCGGGGCCGGACGGGGCCCCGGCATCGACGGCGCCCCGCTGACGATCGTGGCGTTCTCCGTCGTGATCTTCGAGCTCGTCTCCGCCGTGACCGCCGTGTTCGTCCAGACCCCGGCCTACACGGTCGGGCGCGCCAACCTCCGCGCCCTCAGCGGTGAACCGTGCTCGCTCGCCGACTCGGTGCTCGTCGAGGAGGACTCCAACGACGGCCTGCTCCGGGCCGTGGGCGCGGGACCGGAGATCTCCCTGGGTGCGGGCGTGGTCAACGGGTTCGCACCCAACGGCCTACCCGACACGATCACGGTCGACAGCACGGAGTCCTCCGGCTCGCTGGCCCTGTCCGACTCCGGTGAACGCGAGCCGGGGGACGGCGTCGACGCCGGCACCACCGGCGGCCGGGGAGAGGTCACCGTCAACGGCTCCACCGTCGCGCTGCCCTTCGGTCTGGACCCCGAGACCACACCGGTCCTGGGCTCCTACCGCCGCGGGCCCCAGGTCGCCGCCGAACTCACGTCGGCCTGGTACGAGCTGCCCGCCCGCCGCCCCAACAGCCCCCTGCTGGTCATGGCCGCCGCGGGCCGGATCGGCAACGGCGATCTGACGATCGAGTACGGGCGGCCCGGCCGGGTCGGTGCGGCGGGCCCCACCGACTTCGAGGTCATGGGCTCCACGACCCCCGTCGACATCGGTCCGGCCCCCGCCTGGCGCAACCTGAGGATCCCGCTGGAGTCGATCCCCGCCGACGCGGAGGTCGTGCGAGTGGTGGCGACCGACGGCAATCTCGATCCCGACTGGTGGCTCGCCGTGACCCCGCCCCGGAACCCCCGGTTGCGCACGCTCGACGAGGTCGTGGGCCACTCCGACCCGGTGCTCGTCGACTGGGTGGTGGCCCTGGCCTTCCCGTGTCAGCGTCCCTTCGTCCACAACGGCGGGGTCGCCGAGATCCCCCGCTACCGGATCCTCGCCGACCGCGAGTCCTCGGCCGCCGCGAACTGGTGGCAGAGCGCGGGTGGCGGCGGACCACTGCTGTGGACCACGCAGACGGTGGAGGCAGTCACCGTCCCCACCTACCTCGATCACGACTGGTCGAGGGACTGGGGGTCCCTCCAGCGGTTCGAACCCCTCGACCCCGGGGCGGGGCCCGCGGACCTCGTACGCAGCAGTTCCGTCCAGTGGGGCTGGACCACGCCGGGTCCCATGAAGTGACCGTCGCCTAGAATCGGGCGTCGTGTCAGACTCCACCGCAGCTTCCGGCCCGGTCGCCGCCGACGCCCGTGTCGCGAGGCTCCGCCTCGTCGCCATCGTCAGCGGCCTTCTGGGCACCCTGTGCTTCCTCTCCCTGCCGTTCCTGCCGGTCAACCAGACCACCTCGAGCGTGCAGTGGCCACAGAACGGATCGGTCGACTCGGTGACCGCGCCGCTGATGGCGCACTCGCCTCAGCGGTTCACCGCCACCGTGCCCTGCACCCTGGTCGCGGACCTGCCCGCCGACGGCGGGATCCTGCTGTCGACCGCCCCGGCGGGCGGCGAGGAGGCCGGCGACCGGGCACTGTTCGTCCGCGCCTCCGCGGACACGGTCGACGTGGTCTCGCGCAACCGGGTCATCGTCTCGGCCCCGCGCGACCAGGTGGCCGGCGGCGAGTGCAGCCAGCTCAGCGTGGTGGCGGCGCCGACCTATATCGAGGCGTCGTTCGACGGTATCGACGACCCCGCCGCGGCCCGCCGGGTCGAGGCGGACGACCTGCGGCCGATGGTCGTGGGTATCTACACCGACCTGCCCTCCGACACCGCGGTCCCCGACGGCCTCGAGGTGGCCGTGGAGGTCGATTCCCGCTTCACCACCGATCCGACCCTCCTCAAGTGGGCGGCCATCGTCATCGGGCTGATCGCGACGGCCGTGGCCCTGTGGGCGCTGCACGGGCTCGACCAGACCGACGGCCGCCGGTCCCGCCGCTTCCTGCCCCGCGGGTGGTTCAGGATCCGGCTCCCGGACGTGGCCGTGATCGGCACGCTCGGTGTGTGGCACTTCGTCGGCGGCAACACCTCCGACGACGGCTACATCATGTCGATGGCCCGGGCCGCCGACCCCGCCGGCTACATGGCCAACTACTACCGCTGGTACGGGGTACCCGAGTCGCCCTTCGGCTCCCCCTACTACGACCTGCTCACGATGCTCGCGCACGTGTCCACCGCCAGCCCCTGGATGCGGCTCCCCGCCCTCATCGCCGCGATCCTGTGCTGGCTCGTCATCAGCCGCGAGGTCCTGCCCCGGCTCGGCCGCGCCGCGCGCACCACCCCGGTGGTCGTGTGGAGCGCCGCCGCCGTGTTCCTCGCCTTCTGGATGGCCTTCAACAACGGCCTGCGGCCCGAGCCCGTCATCGCCCTGGGCGCGCTGCTCACCTGGGTCTCCGTCGAACGCGCCATCGCGACCCGACGCATGTTGCCGTACGCCATCGCGGTGATCCTGGCCTCGTTCTCGCTGGCCACCGGCCCCACCGGCCTGATGGCCGTCGCCGCACTCGTCATGGGGCTGCGCCCCGTCCTGCGCACCGTCGTGGTGCGCGGACGCGAGGTCGGCTCGCACCTCGCCCTGGTCGCCCCGGTGCTGGCCGCCGGGACCATGGTGCTCATCAGCGTCTTCGGCATCCAGTCCCTGGCCTCCGTGCTCGAGGCGATCCGGGTGCGCGGCGAGATCGGCCCCAACCTGAACTGGTTCGAGGAGTTCGTCCGCTACTACTACCTGATGATCCCGACGGTCGACGGATCGCTCTCCCGCCGACTCCCGGTCCTGCTGGTCCTGCTGTGCCTCATCATGGTGATCGGCACCCTGCTGCGCCGCGGCAAGATCCCGGGCGCGGCCTCCGGGCCCGTCTGGCGCCTGGTCGGCGTGGTGGTGGGCACCGCGTTCTTCATGATGTTCTCCCCCACCAAGTGGACCCACCACTTCGGCGTCTACGCGGGGATCGGGGCGGCGATCGCGGCGCTCGGCGCCATGGCCATCTCCGCGTCCGCGGTCCGCACCGCCCGCAACCGGACGGTGTTCCTCGGGGTCATCCTCGTGGTGCTCGCGCTGGCCTTCGCCGGCCCCAACGGCTGGTGGTACGTCTCGAGCTACGGCATCCCCTGGTGGGACAAGGCGCCCAGTGTCCGCGGCATCGACGCCGCGACCGTCCTCCTGGGCCTGGCCGTGCTGACCTTCGCCTACGCGGGGTGGCAGCATCTGCGCCAGGACTACACCGGCACGCAGGCGCCCAGGACGCGCGAGGGCCGGCGGCGCATGAGGACGATCGCCGCCGCACCCATCGCGGTGGTCGCGGGTCTGCTCGTCGTGTTCTCCGTCGCCTCGTTCGCCAAGGGGGTCCACAAGCAGTACCCGGCGTACACGATCGCGGCCGGCAACTTCTCGGCGCTCGCCGGGAACCCGTGCATGCTCGCCGACCGTGTGCTGGTGGAACCCGACGCCAACGCCGGCATGCTCACCCCGCTCGCCGCGACCCCCCGACCGGACGGGTCGATCGACCCCGCCGACCGCGCGGCGGCCATCGAGGCCGGCGACAACTCGGGGTTCACCCCGGACGGCGTCGCGCCCGACCTCTCCGCGGACGCGGTGGTGGCCGATCCCGGTGCCGCCAACACCACCCAGGAGCCCGGCGGCGGCCCCTCCGTCACCACCGGCGAGAGTGCCGGCACCGCCGGCGGCCAGGGCGCCGAGGGCGTCAACGAGTCGACCGTGGCCCTGCCGTTCGGGCTCGATCCCGCCACCACCCCGGTGCTCGGGTCGTACCTGGTGGGCCCGCAGCGCGAGGCGAACCTCGAGACCGGGTGGTACCGGCTCCCGGAGAACCGCGAGACGCATCCGCTCCTGGTGATCTCGGCCGCCGGACGCATCGGGCGCTACGACGCCGACGGCCTGTACAAGTACGGCCAGGAGGTCATCGTCGAGTTCGGCCGCGCCACAGAGGGCGGCGCGGACGTGGTGGGCGAGCCCGTCGTCCCGTTCGACATCGGCCCCGCCCCGACCTGGCGGAACCTCCGGGTCGACATGCAGGACGTGCCGGCCGAGGCCGACGTCATGCGGATCCTGGTCGACGACGACGACCTGACCCCCGACCAGTGGGCGGCGATCACCCCGCCGCGCGCGCCCGAACTCGTCACGGTCCAGGAGTTGGTCGGGTCGGAGTCGCCCGTCATGCTGGACTGGGCGGTGAGCCTGCAGTTCCCGTGCCAGCGGCCGTTCTCGCACTACGCGGGGGTCGCCGAGCTGCCGGAGTACCGGATCCTCCCGGACCGGCCGCTGGCGGTCGCCGCCACCAGCACGTGGCAGTCGTACGAGTCCGGGGGCCCGCTCGGGTGGATCGAGGTCGCCCAGCGCGCCCGCACGATCCCCTCGTACCTGCGGCACGACTGGAACCGGGACTGGGGCTCCATCGAGGCGTACACCCCGCTGGGGACCTACCAGGAGGACCCGCCGGCGCCGGCCGAGGTGACCACCGGGACCGAGACCCGCTGGGGCTGGTGGCAGCCCGAGGGCCCGATCCTCGTGACCGACCCGGAGTCCTAGTCCGGGCTACCGGCCCGAGCCCCCAGGGCCCGGACACAGGGGCAGCGCGTCCCGCGTGGGATGCGCTGCCCCTTGTCGTCGGTGTGATGTCTCGGGACATCACACAAGCCCCGGCACACCGTACGTTCAGCCAGCACTACCAGGGGTCGGGGACGACGAAGGCCGGCCCGCCTCCGGAGAGAGCGGACCGGCCCAGGCGTGCTGCCGCGCGTCGGCTACAGCGGCGCGATGGGGTGCTTGCGCGGGGGCTCGTTGCGGACCTTGTCGCGCAGCTGGGCCAACGCGCCGCGCAGCACCAGACGGGTCTGCGACGGCTCGATCACCGCGTCGATGTACCCGCGCTCGGCGGCCGAGTACGGGGTCGCGATGAACTCGTTGTACATGTCGATCAGCTGCTTGCGGAGCTTGGGACCCTCTTCCGGGCCCGCCTCCTCGATCTGCCGACGCTGCAGCAGGTCCACCGCGCCCTCGGCGCCCATCACCGCGATGCGTGCGGTGGGCCAGGCGAAGTTGAGGTCGCCGCCGAGGTTCTTGGACCCCATCACGGCGTAGGCGCCGCCGTAGGCCTTGCGGACGACGAACGTGACCTTGGGGACCGAGGCCGCCACCACGGCGAAACCCATCTTGGCCCCGCGGTGGATGATGCCGAGTTTCTCCTGCTGCAAGCCCGGGAGATAGCCGGGGGTGTCCACCACGTAGACCAGCGGGATCGAGTAGGCGTCACACAGCATCATGTGCCGCGTCGCCTTCTCCGACGCGTCGATGTCCAACGCGCCCGACAGGTGCAGGGGCTGGTTGGCGACGACGCCGACGGACTCGCCGTCGACCCTGGCGAAGCCCGTGATGATGTTGGACGCGAACTGTCCGGAGGTCTCCACGAACTCGCCGTCGTCGAACATCCGCAGGAGCACGTCGTGCATGTCGTACGCGGCGTTGTCCGTGTCCGGGATGATTGAGTCCAGCTGACGATCCGACTCCGTGGTCTCCGCCTCGAGACCCGGGTTGATCCGCGGTGCCTTCTCGGCCGCCGAGGACGGCAGGTAACTCAGCAGGTTACGCACGTACATGAAGGCGTCGTGCTCGCTCACGGCCACGTGGTTGACGTTGCCGTTCTTGGCCTGCTGCAGGGCCGAGCCGAGTTCGTCCATGGTGACGTCCTCGCCGGTGACCTGCCGGATCACGTCGGGGCCGGTGACGAACATGTACGCCTGGTCCTGGACCGCGATCACGAAGTCGGTGGTCGCGGGGGCGTAGACGGCGCCGCCCGCGCACTTGCCCAGCATGATCGAGATCTGGGGCACGTACCCGGAGGCCGGGTACTGGCGCCGGGAGATCTCCGAGTAGTAGGCCAGCGAGGTCACGGCGTCCTGGACTCGCGCGCCACCGGAGTCGTTGATGCCGATGATGGGGCACCCGACCTTGATCGCGAAGTCCATGATGGCGCAGACCTTCTTACCGAAGCCCTCGCCGACCGACCCGCCGAACACCGTGTTGTCGTGCGCGTACACGGCCACCGGGCGACCGTCGATGGTGCCGCGACCGGTCACCACACCGTCCCCGAACGGGTTGTCCGGGCTCCCCGGAGCCTTGGCCAGCTGGCCCATCTCCACGAAGCTTCCCGCGTCGAGCAACTCCGCGATGCGCTCGCGCGGCGGGGTGTGGCCCGCGGCGTCGCGTCGGGCCCTGGCCCGCTCGCTGCCCGGGTCGCGGGCCTGCTCGGTCTTAACCCGCAGTTCAGCGAGCTTCTCCGCGGTGGTCCTAGCCGTCACGCGTCCGATCCCTTCAGTACTCCCGCGTCGATCTCGACGAGTCGACGCGCCAGGTGCTTTCCGACCGTACTGACCACCGGCTCGTCGACCACCGCGAGGTGGTCACCCTTGAGCTGGACCACCTCCAGATCGGAGACGATCCGGGCCCAGCCACCGTCGCGGTCGACGTGGGCGTAGCGGGGTTCGAGCTCGATGGCGCCCTCGTGCATACGCTCCGCACGGTAGAGCACGAACGGCACCTCCGCACCCACTCCCGACCACGTGGACAGGTCCGCGCTCTGCAGGATGCGGTTGTCGACGAAGCTGGCCCGCTGGTGCTCGATGACGCCCCCACCCATGGCGTTCGCCTCGGCGCCCAGGCCCTCCAGGAGCATTCCCAGTACGCCGTCCTCGCCGTGCTCGGCGAGGAACTCGCGCGGCACCTCCACGTCCAGGCCGTAGGTGCGCTTGGCGAACTTCGAGTAGCGCTTCCAGCGTGCCTCCGCCTCGTCGAGAGTGTCCGGGATCGGCTCGGACGGCTGCACGGTGTCCAGGAGGGCCACCAGCGCCACGACGTCGTCGGCGGCCCGCAACTGACGGGCGACCTCGACGGCCAGGGCGCCACCGAAAGACCAGCCGCCGAGCGCGACGGGACGCCCCGAGGCGATCTCCCGGATCCTGTCCAGGTACCCGGCGGCCCTCTCCTCCAGCGGCCCCTCCGTGCGCTCGACGCCGTAGACCGGGGTGTCACCGTCCAGCCGATCGACCAGCGGTTCGTATACGAACGACGATCCGCCGGCCGCGTGGAACAGGAACAGGGGTGTGCTGTCGGTGGAACCCTCGCGAAGAACGCGGATGTTGCCCTCCACCGCCACCTCGGTGAACGGGCGCAGCAGGTCGGCGACCTCCGCGATCGTCGTGGCCCCGGCCAGCTGCTCGGCGGTGATCTCGCCGCCACATCGGGTCGACAGCCGCTCGGCCAGTGCCGTCCGGGTGGAGTCGTCGAGCGCGGGCAGCGTCCCGGTCACCCCGGGTGCCGCCGTACCGGTGACCACGGCCCACGCGCCGAAGGCCATCCGCTCGGTGTCGTCCCGGGGGGCGATGGCGACGTCGGGCGTGGCGGCCTCACCGGCAGCACCCCCTGCCGCGGCCGCCGGCGAGTCCCCGCGCAAGGCGGCCACGTCGACCACGCCTTCGCCGCGGGCCTGCTGGTCCGCGAGCTCGCCGACCTTGTCGGGGTTCTCGACGGCGAAGGTCACCATCTGCACGACGTCGTTCATCGACGCGTCCCGCATGGCCTGCAGTTCGAGCGGTGGGATCGAGAACTCGTGCTCGACCCGGTTCTTGATCCGCACGGCCATGAGCGAATCCAGGCCCAGGTCGAGCAGTGGCAGCTCCCGCGGCAGGTCATCGGGGCTGTACCCCATCGAGGAGCCGACGATCCGGGCCAGGCGGTCGCCGATCGACTCGTCCGAGTCCGGGCTCCAGCGGTGGTCCGCCTCGTCGTCGTCGTCACCATCCACGACGGGCGCGTCGGACTCGGCCGACACGTAGTGCGGTCCCGGCTGGTCCTCCGGATCGATCGGCGTCCCACCGCTCACCGCACACTCGGCGACGAGCGTGAAGGACTGCGTGGCGCCGTCACCGGTGTGCGCGTGCACCTGCAGCGACGCACCTCCAGGGTGCGGGGTCATGGTGGTGGTGACCGCGCCCGCGACCGGGAGGACGCCCGGGCGGTGGACCGCGGTCAGGACGGCGCCCTCGAGGACGGACGCCGCCGCGGCGCCCATCAGGGCGTCGACGCTGGGCACGACCTCGGCCCGGACCTGCCACGCGTGGCGCCCGTCGGGCAACGCCACGTGGGAGCCCGGCATGCGGCCCTCGCCCGACCCGCCACCGGCGGTGACGGTCGGCCACAGCGTCCGTCGCTTCCACGCCGTGCCCGGCACCGCGGCGTAGCGACCGGGACCGGTGACGTAGCCGTGCAGCATCTCCACGACCTGGTCCATGTTGACCTCGTGGCCGTGGACATAGAGCTGGGCGATCGCGTGGAGCAGGGTGTCGGCCTCGGACTCCTTGCGCTTGAGCGTGTGGAGCAGGTTGGGCTCCATCAGGCCGGCGTCGAAGCAGGTCGCCGCCACGGACATCGCGGCGACCGGGTTGGGCGCGAACTCCAGGAACGTCACGTACCCGGCCTCGACGGCCTTGCGCACGGCGTGGGTGAACCACACCGAGTGCCGCATGCCCTTGACCCAGTACTCCTCGGCGTGGATCGGCTCGTGGCCGGCGCGGTAGAAGGTCTCCTTGTCCACGGAGGAGAACAGGCCGGATCGGAGTTCGCGAGGCTCCAGGCCCGCGATCTCGGCGGCGAGCTCACCCAGCAGCATGTCGACGTCGGAGGTGTGCCCGGCCCCGCGGACCTGGAGCTGGCGGGCGAACTTGCCCTGCTCCTCGACCCAGGCCACGAACTCGGCCACGGGCTTGGCGCGGCCGCCGACCGTGGTGTGGGTGGGCGCGGCGTAGACCGCGGGCTCGATCGAGGCGAACTGCGGGTTGTCGGCGATGATCTGCGCGATCTCCTCGGCCGAGTACTCGACCAGCGCCATGGCGCCGGCGTCCTCGTCGGAGACCTGCTGCTCGGCGTCGCCCATGAGGCGCGAGCGGACGCAGATCACCCGCACCGCGTCCTCGAGACTCAGCCCGCCCGCCGCATAGGCGGCGGCGACCTCGCCCATCGAGTGGCCGATCACGGCCTCGGGCTTGGCGCCGAGCGCCTTGAGCGTGTCGACCAGCGCGACCTGGACGGCGAAGATGCCGACCTGCGCGTTCTCCACCTCGTAGGTGACCGAGTCGTCGAGGAACATCTCGACCATCCGGTAGCCGGCCTCGAAGTCGATGAGCTCGTCCACCGCGTCCAGGCACAAGGCGAACAGCGGGTTGGACAGGTACAGCTCCTTGGCCATCTTGCGGTGCTGGGCACCGAAGCCCGAGAACACCCAGACGTCACCGGTGCCGGCGGGGGCGTCCGCGCTGAAGACGCCGGGGCCGGGGTCGCCGGCCGCCAGGGCGCGCAGCCCCGCGACCAGCTCGGTGCGGGTGTGGCCCACGACGGCGCCGCGGGAGCGGC
>NZ_JAALDZ010000146.1:0-5902 GCF_014145125.1 Dietzia sp. CQ4
GGCCGCCCCCGGGGGTTCCCGGGGGCGGCCGCCTCTACCGCGTGTCGAGCGGACCGCTCGGCCGGTGGCCTGTTCAGTTCTGCTCGGCAGCCGCCTTCTTCAACGACTCGGTGGGCGCGAAGCGCTCGCCGTACTTGGCGGCCAGTTCCTCGGCTCGGGCGACGAAACCCTTGTAGCCCGAGGCGACGTGCTCGCCGGGTGCGGCGTAGTTCTTGGCGTACTGGCGGGTCCCGCCCGTCCACGCCGGGAACCCGATGCCGATGATGGACCCGATGTTGGCGTCGGCGTCGTCGACGATCACGCCCTCGTCCACACACTTCTGCGTCTCGAGCACCTCGGCGAACAGCATGCGGTCCACCAGGTCCTGCAGCGGGGGCGCGTTCTCCGGGGAGGTGCCGAACGCCTCCCGCAGGCCCGGCCAGAGGCCGGCGCGCTTACCGTCGGCGTACTCGTAGAAGCCTGCGCCGGCGGCACGGCCGGAACGCTCGAGCTCCTCGACCATCTTGAGGATCACCCGGTCGACCGCGTCGGGCACGAACTCCTGCCCGGCGGCCTCCGCCGCCTCGCGGGTGGCCTGACGGATCTTGACCATCAGGTTGAGGTTCAGCTCGTCGGACAACTGCAGCGGCGCCGCCGGGTATCCGGCGATGCGACCGGCCTGCTCGATGGTCGAGGGTTCGATGCCCTCGGCCAGCATCCCGATGGCCTCGTTGACGAACGTGCCGATCACACGCGAGGTGTAGAAGCCACGGGAGTCGTTGACCACGATCGGGATCTTGCGGATCTGCAGGGTGAGGTCGATCGCCTTGGCCAGCGTCTCGGGCGTAGTCTTCTCGCCCGAGATGATCTCCACGAGCTGCATCTTGTCGACCGGGGAGAAGAAGTGCAGGCCGATGAAGTCCTCGGGCCGCTTGACGCCGGTCGCGAGGTCGGTGATGGGCAGGGTGGAGGTGTTGGAACCGAGCAACGCGTCGGGGGCGACGATGTCCTCGATCTCCTGGAAGACCTTCCGCTTCAGGTCCGGGGACTCGAAGACGGCCTCGATCACGAGGTCGCAGCCGGCGAGGGCCTGCGGGTCCGTCGTGGGTGTGATGCGGGCGAGCAGTGCGTCGGACTTCTCCTGGGTGGTGCGCCCACGCTCGAGCGCCTTGGCCTCGATGCTCTCGGAGTACGCCTTGCCCTTGTCGGCGGAGGCCTGCTCGACATCCTTGAGCACGACCTCGATGCCGGCCTTGGCGCAGACGTAGGCGATGCCCGCGCCCATCATGCCGGCTCCCAGGACTCCGACCTTGGTGAACTGCGTCCGGGGGATCTCCGAACTGTCGGCGGCCTTGGGCCGCGCTCCCCCCGAGGAGCAGTGCTGCATGTCGAAGAAGAAGGCCTGGATCATGTTCTTGGCCACGACACCGGTCACCAGCGAGACGAAATAGCGCGCCTCGATCTTCTCCGCGGTGGCGAAGTCCACCTGCGAGCCCTCGACGGCCGCGGCCATGATGGCACGCGGCGCCGGGGAGGGCGCGCCCTTGGTCTGCTTGCGCATGTTCGCGGGGAAGGACGGCAGGACGCCGGCCAGTGCGGGGTCCTTGATCGTGCCGCCGGGGAGCTTCCACCCCTTGCGGTCCCACGGCTGGGTGGCCTCGGGCTCGGTGCCGATCCACGCCTTGGCGGCGTCGATCAACTGCTCGGGGGCCACGACCTCGTCGACGAGGCCGGCCTCGAGCGCCTTGGCCGGCGCGAAGGACCGACCGGACATGAGGATGTTGGGCACGGCCTGGGCCAGGCCGAACATGCGGACGGTCCGGACGATCCCGCCGCCACCCGGCAGCAGACCGAGGGTGACCTCGGGCAGGCCGACCTTGGCGCCGCGGGCGTCGGCCATGACGCGGTGGTGGCACGCGAGCGCGAGCTCGAGGCCGCCACCCAGGGCCGCACCGTTGATCGCGGCCACGACCGGGACCCCGAGGGTCTCGAGGGCGCGCATCCGGCCCTTGATCTCCATGGACCGCTCGAACAGCTGCTCGGCGTCCTCGGGGCCCGCCGTGATCATGGACTTGAGGTCGCCGCCACCGAAGAAGCTCTTCTTGGCGGAGGTCAGGACGACGCCCTTGATGGAGTCCTTCTCGGCCTCGATGCGGCCGACGGTCTCCGAGAAGTCGTCGATGAAACGGGCGTTCATGGTGTTCGCGCCGTGGTCGGGGTCATCCATGGTGAGGGTGACGATGCCGTCGCCGTCCTGCTCCCACCGGAACATGTTTTCGCTCACTGGTTCTCTACTCCTCAAGGCTGTGGTGTCGGTGGTGCGGATCAGACGCGCTCGATGATGGTGGCGACTCCCATGCCGCCGCCCACGCAGAGCGTGATGAGGGCGCGCTTGCCGCCGGTCCGCTCGAGCTCGTCGAGCACGGTGCCGGTGATCATGGCGCCGGTCGCACCGAGGGGGTGGCCCATGGCGATCGCTCCGCCGTTGACGTTGAGCTTCTCGTCGGGGATGTTCATGTCCTTCTGGAACCGCAGGACGACGGAGGCGAAGGCCTCGTTGAGCTCCCAGAGATCGATGTCGTCAGAGGTGAGGCCGGCGATCTCGAGAGCCTTCTTCGCTGCCGGGGTCGGGCCGGTGAGCATGATGGTGGTGTCGGCGCCGGAGGTGGCCGCGGCCACGACACGGGCGCGCGGCGTCATGTTCATCTCCTTGCCGGCCTTCTCCGAACCGACCACCACGAGCGCGGCGCCGTCGACGATGCCGGACGAGTTGCCACCGTGGTGGACGTGGTTGATCTTCTCGACCCAGTGGTACTTCTGCAGCGCGACGGCGTCGAAGCCACCCATGTCGCCGACCATGGCGAACGACGGCGTGAGGCCGGCCAGCTTCTCGACGGTGGTGCCCGGACGCATGTGCTCGTCGTGGTCGAGAATGGTGACACCGTTGATGTCCTTGACCGGGACGACCGACTTGGCGAACCGGCCCTCCTCCCACGCCTGGGCGGCGAGCCGCTGCGAGCGCTCGGCGTAGCGGTCCACGTCCTCGCGGGTGAAGCCCTCGAGGGTGGCGATGAGGTCGGCACCGATCCCCTGCGGGGAGAAGTACGTGTCGTAGTTGGTGGCCGGGTCCAGGGCCCAGGCCCCGCCGTCGGTGCCCATCGGGACACGCGACATGGACTCGACGCCGCCGGCGAGGACGACCTCGTCCCATCCGGAGCGGATCTTCTGGGCGGCCATGTTGATCGTGGTCAGGCCGGATGCGCAGAAGCGGTTGATCTGCACGCCGGCCACGGTGTCGGGCATCTTGGCGGCCAGCGCGGCGATGCGCGGCAGATCCATGCCCTGGTCACCCAGGGGGGTGACGATTCCGTAGATGATGTCCGAGATCCGGTTCTCGTCGAGGTCGGGGAACCGACGCCGCATTTCTTCGATGAGACCGACGACCAGGTCGATCGGCTTGACCCCGTGCAGAGCGCCGCCAGGCTTGCCCTTGCCTCGCGGAGTCCGGATGGCGTCGTAGATGAATGCCTCGGTCATGGGTTGTCCACGGCCTTTCTCTGGGCGGAACTGATACGTGTTCGAACTCAGGTTACGTTGTCCACCCACCGCGCGCGGAGTGCGGTCCGTTTTTGTCGACCCGCACCCCGGGCGCTCCGGTGGCACAGTGGACCGTGACTGTCCGCGGCGCCCCGGCAGGGGCGCCGCCCGACCCGACGCGAGGACCCCCGTGACCGTGACCGACGCCGTACCCCCCGCCCTGGTCGAGCTCGCCGAGAGGTGTGGGGTCGCCACGAGCTACACCGATGCGCGCGGAGTCCGACAGGACATCACCGCCCGGACCCTGCGCGCGGTTCTGGCCGCGATGGGCGTCCGGGCCGGCGATGACGACGACGAGAGCGGCACCACGGCCCGTGAGGCCCTCGAGGAGAATCGTCTGCGGCCGTGGCGGCGGGTGCTCCCACCGACGATAGTGGCGAGGCGGGGGGCGGGCGCCAGGTGCGCGGTTCATGTCCCACGCGGTGGCACGGTGACGCTGTCGGCCCATCTCGAGGACTCGGCCGCACCGCTCGATGTGGAGCTCCCCGACACCCCTGCCGAGTCGATGGAGGTCGACGGCGTGCTCGTCGACCGCGTCGAACTCGACCTCCCCGCCTCCCTCCCCCTCGGATGGCATCGGCTCGTCGCCGTGGTCTCCGAACCGTCAGCTCCCGGATCCCGGACGGTCGAGTCCACCCTGCTGGTGGCCCCGCAATCGATACCGGTTCCCGCGGACCTCACGCGACGCCGCGCGGCCGGTCTGGCCGCGCAGATCTACCAGGTCCGGTCCGAGCAATCGTGGGGGGTCGGGGACCTGGCCGATCTGGCCGACCTCGCCGGCTGGGCGGGCCGGGACCTCGGAGCCGACTTCGTCCTGGTCAACCCGATGCACGCCGGGGAGCCGTTCCCGCCGGTGGAGCCGTCCCCGTACCTACCCACCACGCGTAGGTTCGCCTCGCCTCTGTATCTCCGTCCCGAGCAGATTCCGGAGTACACCGCCCTGCCGGATGAGGACAGGCGGAGAATCGATGATCTCGCGCGGTCACAGCACCCGCACAACTCCCGGGACACCATCGACCGCGACTCCTCCTGGAGTGCCAAGCTCGATGCCCTGCGGATGGTGTTCTCGGCTCCCCTGTCGGATGATCGGGCACGGGAGTTCGACGCCTTCGTCGTCGAACAGGAACCCGGTCTCCATCGCTTCGCCACGTGGTGCGCGCTGGCGGCCGAGGCGGGCCCGGACTGGTCGCGGTGGCCCGAGGATCTCCGGGATCCGGACTCCGACGCGGTGGCGCGCTACGCGCACGACCACGCGGAGGAGGTCCGTTTCCACCAGTGGCTGCAGTGGCAGGTCGCTCAACAGCGTGCAGGGGCGCAGAGTGCGGCCCTGTCGGCGGGGATGCGCCTGGGCATCCTGCACGACCTCGCCGTCGGGGTTCATCCCACCGGCGCCGACGCCTGGGCCCTCCACCGCTCACTGGCACGCGGGGTCACCGTGGGCGCGCCGCCGGACGCCTACAACCAACTGGGCCAGGACTGGTCTCAACCCCCGTTGCGACCGGACGCGCTCGCCGAGGAGGGCTACCGACCGTTCCGGGACATCGTGCGCGCTGCGCTGCGGGACTCGGGAGGGATCCGGATCGACCACATCCTCGGGCTCTTCCGACTCTGGTGGATACCGTCGGGACTCGCGCCCACCGAGGGAACCTATGTGCGCTACGACCACGAGGCGATGATCGGGGTCCTCGCTCTGGAGGCGTCACGTGCCGGAGCCGTGGTCGTGGGAGAGGACCTGGGGACCGTCGCACCGGGGGTCCGGGAGGAACTGTCCGAGCGAGGAGTCATGGGGACCTCGGTGATGTGGTTCGAGCAGGAGGACGGCGGGCCGACGCCTCCGGAGGACTACCGGCGACTGTGCATGGCCTCGGTGACGACCCACGACCTCCCCCCGACCGCCGGTTATGTCGATCTCGTCCACGTGGACGTCCGCGAGGAGCTGGGCCAGCTGACGGGCGATGCGGAGCAGGAGCGCCTCAACGCCGCGGCCGAGATCCGTTCCTACACCGAGGCGGTCAGGCAGCGCGGTCTCCTCAAGGGCGACAGCCCGGAAGACCTGGTGGTGGCGCTCCACGCCTTCCTGTCCGCGGCGCCCTCTCTCCTGTACGCCGTGTCCGTCGCCGACCTGGCTGGAGATCGCCGGCCGGTCAACATGCCGGGGACGTCCGAGGAGTACCCGAACTGGCGTGTCCCGCTCACCGACAGCCGGGGTGCGGTGGTCTCCGTGGAGGGACTACGTGACTCCGGCCTTGCGGGGCGGGTGTGGGGCGCGGTGGCCGGCGAAAATGGGGTGGTATGACGAGAGCCCCCGGGTCGCGTGATGCGATCC
>NZ_JAALDZ010000147.1:0-12929 GCF_014145125.1 Dietzia sp. CQ4
AAACCCCGGCCCCCAAACCCCACCACTCCAGGGGACTTACCCCCCCATTGGTTCGGTCGGGGTTCGATGAAGGTCTGATCAAGATTCCCAAGAGAAGCTGTGGGCACCGCGAGACCGATGCACAGTGTGCAGCTGACACGAGAACCGGATTCCGAGTGCAAAAAAGGAGACCCCCATGGCGCATGGGCATGGTGGACACGGGCAGGTGCAGGCTCGTGGGTGGGGCATGGCTATCTCGGCTTGGCTGACGGGAATCTACTTCGTCATCGAGTTGGCGATCGGGCTGTGGACCGGCTCGGTTGCGGTGATCTCGGACGCTTTTCACACCTTCTCGGCGGTCGGTGGTGTCCTAGTCGCCATCTTCGCTGCTCGACTCGCCCGCCGCCCCGCAGACGAAAATCGCAGCTTTGGCTGGTACCGCGCCGAGATCGTAGGCGCGCTGGTCAATGGCGGTTTCCTGCTAATTATGGCGATGGTGGTGATCGTGATGGCTGCCATGCGCATGAATGCTCCGGTTGACCTGCCCACGACGCCCATGCTGTGGGCAGCCGCGGGAGGCTTGCTTACCGAAATCGTTGCCCTGAGCCTGATCTGGAAACAAAGCCGCAGCGACATGAACGTTCGTGGCGCGTTGTGGCACATCATCCAGACCTTCGTCGGCAGCCTGCTCATCATCGTCACCGCACTAGTGATCAAGTTCACCGGGTTCTTGCTGATCGATCCGCTGCTCGGTTTGGCGTTCGGCTTCGTGCTTGTATGGGCAAGCTGGAGCATCCTGCGCGACGCCACCCATCTGCTCATGGAGGGCACACCCGACGAGGTCTACCTGTCTGACGTGACTGAAGACCTGGCAGCGATAGATGGGGTGGAAGACGTCCATCATGCCCATGCTTGGGCACTAACCAGTGGACGTTTCGTGTTCTCCGGCCACCTGCGCACCTCCGCAAGCGCCGATCCGCAGATCGTTCTCCAATCCGCCTCCAACTTGCTTCAGGATCGGTACGGCTTCTTCTTTTCTACTGTGCAGGTGGAGACCGACTGTCCCGATGAGTCTGCGGCAGCAGCGATCGACATCACACGTGCGGCGGGTACGAGGAGGGGGCAGGAGTAAGGACCTTGATCCTGCTTGCGTTGATCGCGGTTTAGTCACCCGGGACGATTGCGGGGTGGCTCCGGCCGGCCCGCGTTCGAACCAAAAATCACGTCGGGGTAACGGTCGGGCGATGCCGTAGATGAAGAACAAATGGCGTATGAACTGCTGATTTCTGGATTCTCAGGAAACTCTCCGTGACAGGACGATATGCAACTGTTACCTTTTCGGGAGTCTCCAGTGGTCGTCGGTATGAAGCTGCGACCATCGCTTAAGTTGAAGGAATCAATCATGTCGAGCTCCTCCAAGAGCGTTCCGTTCGCCGATCTCATGGACTCGCTTGGTGTGGGCCACCGCATCTCTGCTGGTGGGCGTCATCGCGCCAACCGATCCAGGGGAGTGGGCCGGATCGCCGCCACCACGCTGGCTGGCGCCGCAATCGCCGGTGGCGCGGCGCTTAGTGTCGCCCCTGTGGCCGCTGCCCAATCGTCTGATCCCGAGCACGTCGGACAGATGGTCGAAGAGGCTGCCGCCCGCTATGGCATCGGAGCTGACGCGGTCCGCCAGTATGCAAGTCAGGCCCCCGGGCTGAGCCAGGCGCTCGGATTCGATACTGCTCAGTCGTCGTCTTCGGCGTTTTCGGTCGCCAGCCAAGCTCACAGGCCGACTGATGGAACGATCACCTCTGGCTTCGGCTCGCGGTGGGGCGCTAACCACAATGGCACCGACATCGCTGCGCCGATCGGCACACCCTTGTATGCAGCCAAGTCCGGCACGGTCGTGGCCTCCGGCCCCGCTTCCGGTTATGGGTTATGGATTCGCATCAAGACCGATGACGGCTATCTCTTGGAGTATGGCCACAACAATGCCAACTACGTCACCGAAGGCCAGCAGGTCACCGCCGGCCAGGTGATCGGTGAAGTCGGTAACCGTGGCTACTCGACTGGTCCGCATGTGCACTTCGGCGTACAGAATCCCGCCGGCCAGTGGATCGACTCGGTGTCATGGTTGGCCGCGAACGGCGTCGTCATCTGAGGACGTAGACAACGACCTGCTGCTCGACACTTCCGATCCAGGCCCGGATGCCACAATTCGGCACGCAACACGCTGATCTCGCCGGATCGGAACCATCCCTGCCGACAGTGGCGGGAGGCGGGCACGATTAATGATCGCCGGAGCTAGTGCCGACAGGAGGGCCCCGATGCCGACCGTCTTGCCATCACGCCTATCGTGAACGGCGTGCAGAGGGTCTTTCGCGTGATGACGCCGGGGTGGTTGATTTCCTTCATCGCCGTCGCACTGTTCGTCTATACGTGCTTCACACTGTTGGCGCCATGGCAGTTAGGCAAGAACGAGGATTTGAAGACGCGCAATTCCCAACTTCTTCACAGCGTCGAAGCCGATCCAGTGCCGTTGACGGAATTGACGGCGCGGGACGCGCCGTTGGACGAATCCGAGTGGCATCGGGTCACAGTAACCGGTCGCTATCTGCCCGAAGACGAAGTGCTCTTGCGGCAGCAAGCTGTCGACGGGGAACAGGTTTACCAAGTTCTCACCGCATTTCGGACCGAGGGCCGCGATGATCTGCTTATTAATCGTGGATGGGTTCGCGTTGGCGAGAACAACACGGTGCCGACCTACCCGGCCGCGGTAGCCGATCCAGTGACCATCACCGCCAGGCTCAGAATGCCCACCGACACCCCGGCCGAACCGATAGTTCTGCACGATCGTCACATGGTGCGCTCCATTGAAACCTCGACGATCGGTCGGGTTCTGGATCTCGATCTTGCTGGCTATCATCTCCAGCTCCCCGGAGGTCAACCAGGATCACTCGAGCCAACTCCGATACCGGAAGTCGAGGCGGGTTCGTACCTGTCCTATGGGCTTCAATGGCTTGCATTCGGAGTTCTAGCGCCAATTGGGCTTGGCTACTTTCTGTGGAGTGAAATCCGGGAGCGGCGCCGCCAACGTAGCCAGGGCAACGACGAGCAAGGCAGCCTAGGCGACGGTGCTGTGGGACCTGGTGACAGGGATATCGATCCTGATGTCGTATCCGGTCATATTGCTGAGGTGGATGCGGCCACGGAGGCAGTGGCCCATGACCGCCTCGTAACGATGACCGTTCGTGATCGCTACGGCACCAGATTTGAGGCTGAACGCCGACGGCGTCTACGTCCGAGAAATAGGCTCGATTACTGAGTCCAATCCTCGAGCTGGCTCTCGCCCTTACCTCGCGGGAGCTCATCAATTTCTCGCCCTCGGCGCCCTGCCCGACATGCTCACGTTGAGCGCCTGCAGCCGGCCCGGCCGACGACGGGTCCGCTCCCGATATCGGCGCGCACTCATGGCCGGGGATCTCAGCCCCGCCGACGGCGGCTAGCAATCCACCCCACCAGCATCGCGAATACTGCGGTGACCGTGATGATGAGTTCAGGAATTGAACGTAATCGGGTGGCAAGTGTGAACTCGGTATTGAGCGGGACCTGTGCGACGAGGGCATCGGCAGTGAACATTTCGGTCTGCTCGAGGACATCGCCATTCGTCGCGATAATCGCGCTGACACCGCTGGTGGCTGCTACCACCACCGTGCGGTTGTGTTCGACAGCGCGCAGCCGCGACATCGCCAGCTGCTGATAGGTCATGTCGGTATCGCCGAAGGTTGCATTGTTCGTTGGTACCGCGATCAACTGCGCCCCCGACCGAACCGACTCGGATACCAGATTATCGAACGCGACCTCATAACAGGTGGCCACAGCGAGCGGTGTCTCATCGATGGTCACCACACCATCGCCGTTACCGGGCACGAAGTTGCCCGCCTGCGCGGCATAAGGCGAAAGCTTGCTCACGATCGATCGCATTGGCAGATATTCACCAAATGGAACCAGGCGTCTTTTGTCGTGCGCATCGCCAGGTCCTGTTCCTTGCTCCCACACCAGCGCTGTATTTCGGGTGGTACCGGAGCCAGTGGACACCACCGCCCCCACAAGGATCGGAGCGCCGATCGTCTCTGTGGCCGCATCGATCCGCTCTGCAGCGTCGGCATTGCGAAACGGGTCGATGTCTGATGCGTTCTCCGGCCAGATTACCAGATCTGGTGCGGGCTTCACTCCCGCGGCGACCTCGGCGGCGAGAGCGTCGGTACGAGCCACATGATTGTCCAGTACAGCGCGCCGTTGCGCGTTGAAATCCAGACCGAGTCGGGGCACGTTGCCCTGGACTAGGGCAACCGTTTTAGAGGGGGTGGTGATCGCTGCGGTAGGGACGGGCATCGAGCCGAGTGCAGAGGCGGTCACAAGCACCGACCCGAGCAGCGACACCGAGCGCCAGGCGGAGCGCCGAGCAAGTCCGACGACCACTGCAGCCGTCGCGCTGCCCCCCAGTGCAACGGACAGGCTCACCCCTGGCGCCCCAGCGATCTGAGCGATCGCCAGTAATGGTCCATCAGTCTGACCGAACGCCAGCCGGCCCCAGGGAAACCCGCCGAAGGGCAGGCGTGCTCGAACGGCTTCGGTGGCCACCCAGCAGCACGCGATCCACAGTGCAGCCCCGGGCAGCCGCGCCACCAGTGCGGTGGCCCCAGCGAAGACAGCGACTGCCACGGCCTGTAGCGCCGCTAATGCTAGCCAGGGGACAGCGCCGACATAAACCCCCACCCAGGGCAGTAAAGGTACGAAGAACCCGAGACCAGCCAGGTATCCCAATCCGAATGCGCCGCGCACGCTGATCCCTCGGATCGACAGGACCAAAATGGCAAGACCGGCCGGGGCGAGAAACCACAAGGATAGAGGCGGGAAACTGGTGTACAGCAGTATTCCTGCGCCCAATGACGACACCATTCGACCAAGCGCACGGCCGACGGGGTGACTATTTAGCCACCGCCGAGAAGGCGTTGACCACGGTTGATTTCGGGTAACCCCGCCCATCCTGAGGCCGACTGCTGGCAGCACCACCGATTGCGGCCCACGGTTCTTCTGTCGTGTTGTCATGTCACGCTCGCGAGGTGCGCTCTCGTCTTCCGCAGAGGTCGCGGGGGGAGCGAATCGAACCCGTTCACGGCCTCGCTGAGTCCACGCGCGCGGCCCCGGAGCGGGGCCCGGCACATGCCTCCGACCGGGACGCACAGAGCGGATCGGAAGCATATCTGCCGGGTCACCCGGCGAGCTGGCCGATCTGGAACTCGGCGAGCCGCGATTGTGGCTGGGACGCTCCACTGTGCTGGTCGGTGAAACTCTCTGTCCCGTCTGTGCCGCACAGCTGCTCGATCCGGTCCGGCCCGCCCGGGTGTTGGTCGACCCACGCGGTGAGGTCATAGACGATGTTCTCGATCACGGTCCAACACGAGTCGGTCGAATCGTTCTGCTGGACCTCGGCCATCGTGACCTGTTTTTCGGCTCTCTCGCCCGTCTGGAGTTGCTCTGCCTGCTCTGGCGCGCCCGTGTCGTTCCCGGCGCAGCCCACAGCTAGGAGCAGGGCGGCGGTGGAGCCGGAGGCGGTGAGTGTCCTGCGCAGTCTCATTCGATCTCCTCGTATAGTGATCTACCGAAAGTCCAGGCGGCCAGCCACGTACACAGGACCGTGAGCACCAGTGCTACGCCGATGTGAAATGCCAAGGTCGAACTGCCCCCTAAGCTCGCTTGGGCGAACGTGGCCCCGAACAGGACGAGGGCGACGACTGCAGCCCAGCGACCTCGCCGTGTAGCCCACGCGCGCCACCCTAGAACCAGAGCCAGCACGCCGGTGAGGACATGAAGGGCGATGGCGGCCGAGCTGTGGACGTCCAGACTGGTGCCGTCCTGGACCAGCACCCCTGCCGAAGTGAAGAGGAGTCCGAGGGCGCTGACTGTCACTAACGCCACCGCTCGTGCGAGCAACAACAATCGTCCGGAAATCTGTAAATCTTGTGATCGCGACACTTTCCCTTTCTCGAGCTGCTCGTCCACTTCTTCGTGGTGGGAGGCGGCCGGCGACCCGCCCCACTTGTCCCCCAATGCCGCACGCACTGTCACATCTGGAGATTGTGCTGTGCTGACCTCTTGATTCGGTCGGGGTTTGATGAAGGTCTGATCAAGATCCCGGACGTGACGGTCGCTGACGCGCTGCTGATTTGGTGCGCGGCCAGTTGGGGTGAACCTGGGTGAAGCCTGTCAGGACGTCCAGCTTCCGAAGGCCTTCCCATGTCGCCCACGTAGTCCCTGACACTCGCAACAGGCAGCTTGATGAACGCTGCCAGAGGCTGTGGTCAGAGGGAGACTCTAGGCACGATGCACGCTGGTGGGGGCCGCTCCCGGTCGTTCTTCGACACGGGTGACGAGGCCCCCACTTCTTGCGACGGCGGACTCTGCTCGTCTAAGTTCGAGCAGAAGTCACATCACGAAACCATCACGACATAGCGGCAGGGGAGACACGGCGGCAGTGGAGCGAAGACGTGCACACCGCAAGGAACACCCTTCAACTGTCGACATCTGGGCGAGTTCTGGTCGCCCTCGAGGTGGCGGTACGCATCGCCAACCCTCCGCCCGGCCCGAGTTACGAGATCAGGTCGTCGTCGTCACGGTCGCCGCCGGGGCCATCGTATCCTCGATAAGTTTTCTAGTGGACCAGCACACAGAGGCTGGTGGTGAGCACATTCACCTAATCGCGCACGAGGAGTCGATCAGTCCTGCTGGCCAGTCTGGAGACATAGCCCTTCCCCCGGCTGAACTGCCTGGGCCCGTTGCGGTGCAAGGCGACCTCCCGCTGGAGAGCGCTGCCGCCATGGTGTCGTCATTGGCGGCAGGCACCGAAATCGACGCTCGCCGGCAAGTTGCCGAGGAGACCGCGCGCCGTCCAACAGCAGCGATGCCGACAGTCGGGACCCTCACGTCTGAGTTCGGCCAACGCTGGGGCTCGCTCCACGGCGGCATCGATATCGCAAACGCGATCGGAACCCCGATCGTGGCGGCCACTGACGGGACCGTCATCGATGCCGGCCCGGCGCAAGGGTTCGGCAATTGGGTCCGACTGCTATCGGATGAGGGCACGATGACCGTTTATGGACACATGGAAGAGGTTCTCGTGTCCACGGGCCAGCGTATACAGGCTGGACAGACGATTGCCCTCATGGGAAGTCGTGGCTTTTCCACCGGGTCGCACTTGCACTTCGAGGTGTGGTTGAACGAGGGACGGGAGCGCGCCGACCCCATCGAGTGGCTCCGGCAAAACGGTATCGCGACCAACTGAGTCAGCCCTTGGAGTGAGCCGGGGTCTGCGGTAAGGAGATCGTGAATCGGGCGCCGCGGCCGAGCCCGTCGCTGTGAACGCGGATATGGCCTTCGTGGGCTTCGACGAGTGCACGGGTGATGGTGAGTCCGATGCCGCTTCCTCCGTGTGCCCGGTCGCGTGCGGTGTCGACGCGGTAGAAGCGGTCAAAAATGTGGTCGAGGTGCTGCGCTGCGATGCCTTCTCCAGTGTCGGCGATAGTGATCTCCACGTTCCCGTTGTGTAGGCGACTGGTGACGGTGACCATCCCACCTGAGTCGGTGTGGCGGAGCGCGTTGTGCAAAAGGTTGGTCAGGACCTGGTTGATTCGATCACTGTCGACAGTGATCGGTATTGCCTGATCAATACGTGCTTGGAGCAGCACATTTTTGTGCGAGTACTCGGGGCGCAGGGCGTCGATCGCGGCCGCGATGATGCTGCGAGTGTCGGTACCGATGGGGATGAGACGCGTGAGGTGTTCTTCGGCTCGGGACACTGCGCTGACGTCGTGAGCGAGCCGGCCTAGCCGACCAGTCGCGGTTCGCAGAATGCGCAGCGTGTCGTCGTCGAGTGCACGGACGCCGTCTTCGATCGCCTCAAGGTGGGATTCGAGCGTGGCCAGGGGAGTCCGCAACTCGTGTGCGAGATCTGAGAGCATCCGTCGGCGTGTGGTTTCGGTGGCATCTAGTCGTCGTGCCAGTTCGTTGAAGCTGGCGACAAGATCGTCGAATTCACGACCTATTCTCGGCTCGTGCACTCGTGAGTCGTATTGTCCACCGGAGATCTGCTGGACTGATCGGGTGACCGGGGTGATCGATCGTTGAACGCGGCGGGCGATGTAGCCGCTGACAGCCAGCGACAAGATCACCGATACCGCCAGTGCGATCGACCAAGACAGCATCATTGACGAGTTGAATGCCTCCTCCATATGGGCTGCTTCGGAGGAGTTCTGTGACAGTCCGGCCATCTCCAGATGCTCGTGGAAGATCCCGGGGGCAAGTATTGCGGCGACGACCCAGGCACTGACTGCGAAACCGATCATCACAAAAGCGAGCGCCGCCAGTAGCCGGGTACCGAAGGTGGCAGTGGTGAACCACCGCTTGAGGCGCGTCACGTTGTCACCCAGGTCGATCCGGCTCACTGACCATCTCCGGTGCGGTAGCCGACACCGCGGACGGTGCGGATGTATGCGCCCCGGGACGCAGTGTCTCCGAGCTTGCGTCTGAGGTGCGCGATGTGGACATCAACCAGGTGCGTGTCGCCGACCCAGTCAGGCCCCCAGATGGCACTGATCAACTGCGTCCGGGACAGCACCAAGCCGGGGTCTCGCGTCAGTGCCGCCAAGAGGTCGAACTCGGTCCTGGTCAACTGAACCGGGGTGGTGTCGACGGTGACCTCGCGGCCTTCGACGTCGATCGCCAGTGCCCCAATCCTTCGCAGCTCTCTGTGTTCGGAGGCCGCGGACGGGGAGCGTAAGGCTGTAGACGATCGAGGACGGCGCAGCATGACTTGGATGCGGGCCATGAGCTCTCGTGGGCTGAACGGTTTGGTCATGTAGTCGTCGGCTCCCACGGACAGTCCGATGAGGGTGTCGACCTCCTCGGTGCGGGCGGTGAGCATGACGACATACGCATCGGAAAAGGTGCGCAACTGGCGGCACACTTCGACGCCGTCCAGTCGCGGAAGGCCGAGGTCTAGCACGACGACGTCGGGATCAATCTGCCGGATCAGGTCGACTGCATCCTGCCCGTCGTGAACGATCGTGATGTCGAAGCCCTCGCGGGTCAGATAGGTACCGATGAGATCGGCGAGCTCACGCTCATCTTCGATGACCATCGCCCGCAGCCCTGTGGTCGCGCGCGTGGTCGGTGACTCACCTTCAGGTCCGGCGTCTCGAGAATCGGATGTGAACATAAGGCCTCAATCATCGTCGTAGGTCTGCCACTGGCGCCTATCGCGTGCTTGATCTTGATCAGACCTTCATCAAACCCCCACCGAATCAATGGGGTCGGCGAAGGACAATCTCCAGATGTGACTATGCGTGCTACAGCGGTGCTGATGATGCTATGAAGCCGGTGACGCCCCACCGAAGCTGCCCCTCGTTCCGGTTCGTCGCACCGGGAACGGCAGAGGGGACTCATAGCAGTGCCTAGGATGGCTCCGGTCACCGCGTTCCTGCGCAACTCATGGCGCACTCTCACCGCGATGCGCACGGCATTGATTCTGCTATTTCTGCTGGCAGTGGCGGCGATACCGGGGGCACTCCTGCCGCAGCGCAGCCTCAACCAAGGAAACGTCAATCAGTACATCGCGGACAACGGCTGGCTGGGGGAGTTCTTCGACAAGCTCCAGCTGTTCGACGTGTTCTCCAGCTGGTGGTTCACAGCCGTGTACGTGTTGCTGTTTATATCGCTGGTGGGCTGCCTGACACCGCGGTCGATTGATCTGGTCAAACAACTCAAGGCCCCGCCGCCGCTTGCCCCGCGTAACCTTGCACGCCTGCCGCATCATGCGGCGTACCGGACCACGGCCACGCCGGAGCAGGCCGCGGACCAGGTCCAAAAGAGCCTCAAGGGCTGGCGGGTCCGTCGCAACAACGGGGACGGTCGCGTGTCGGGCAGCATCGAGTTGTCCGCGGAGCGCGGGTATGCGCGCGAGGTGGGCAACATCGTATTCCACTTCGGCTTGCTGTTCCTGCTGATCGCGTTCGCGGCCGGCAAGTTCGTGTACGCGGAGGGCATGCGGGTGATCATCGCCAACGAGGAATCGCCGGCCTTCTGCAACACCACGCCTAGTGCGTACGACTCGTTCCGGGCAGGTCTGCTGGTAGACGGCACTGACTTGGCGCCGTTCTGTATCAAGGTCGAAGACTTCCGTACCGACTATCTACCCAATGGCCAGGCGGAGATGTTCACCTCCAACATTCGCTTCAGCGAGGAGGTCACCACCACCGATCCAGACACATGGGAGCCCTACACATTGCAGGTCAACCACCCGCTGCGCATCGGCGGCACCCGTGTCTACCTCCAAGGTCACGGCTTCGCGCCCACGTTCACGGTCACGTTCCCCAACGGCGAGACCCGTACAGACACAGTGCAGTGGCAACCGACGGACCTGTTGACTTTTCTCTCCTCCGGCATCATGCGCTTTGATCCGCCAGCCGGCATGTACCCGGACATCGACGACCGCCTTGAGCAGCAGATCGCCATCCAGGGGCTGTTCGCCCCGACCGCCTCGTTCGACGGCAACATACTCAGCTCCCGTTTCCCGCGGATGGACGACCCGGCGGTGGCGATCGACGTCTACCAGGGCAACGCCGGCCTGGACAATGGCGGCGCACAGTCGATCTTCTCGCTGGACCCCGACCTAATGGAGTCGGGCGCGTTGGAGCGTAGGGCCCGCGTCAACCTCATGCCCGGCGAATCCACGACCCTGCCCGATGGCACCGAGGTTCGCTTCGACGGAGCCGACGAGTTCATCAACATCCAGGTCTCGGAGGACCCTACTCAAATCTGGGTTGGCGTGTTCGCTGCCGTCATGGTGGGTGGACTCGTCCTGTCATTGATGGTCCGTCGCCGAAGGATCTGGGCACGGATCATTGTCGACGAGGCCCAGGCGACCCGCGTCGACCTGGGCGGCCTCGCCAAGACGGACAGATCGGGCTGGGGCCGGGAATTCGACGACCTCCGGGACCGGCTGGCCACCATTGCTACTGCTACACCCGTCTTGCCCCCTAGCGACACTGCATCTAATCGAGGCGACGACCCCGACGCTTCGTGGAAGGACAACATCCGGTGAACACTGTAATTCTCGCGCAGGGACTGCCTGTCAACGAGACGCTCTCCACCTACAGCGACCTGGCGTATAGGTCCGCGTTCGGTCTATACGTGCTGGCGCTTGTCGCATCGTTGATCTACTACGCCGGATTCCGGGTAGCCAACGTGACTAAATCAAGCCGGAACCTAGTGGGTGCCGGTGGGCCCGGGCTTACAGAATCAACCTCTCTCACCGACACCGGAGACGAGGACCGTGAGTCCGCAGGCAGTGTCCGCTGGGCACGGATCGCACAGCTATTCATCATCATCGCCTTCCTCTTCCAAGCGGCTGCGCTGATCCTGCGCGGGGTGGCCACAGGTCGCTTCCCGTGGGGCAACATGTACGAGTTCATTCTGGCCACCACGCTGCTGGGCGTGGGCGCCGGGCTGATTTTCCTGCGCAAGCCGGCCCTACAGGTGGCCTGGCCATTCGTACTGGTACCGGTTCTTATCCTGCTGTTTTTCGGCGGCACCAACCTGTATTCCGAAGCCGCTCCCGTCGTGCCGGCACTGCAGTCGTACTGGCTGCCCATCCACGTCTCGATCATTTCGCTGGGATCGGCCATACTGCTGATATCCGGCGTCGCCTCGATCATGTACCTGATCCGGGTGTGGCAACCGCAGGGTCAGGAAACGGGCTGGAGCTCTGGGCTTTCCCGCCCACTACCGCATGCCGACACTCTCGACCGACTGGCCTATCGCACCGCTGTGATCGCATTCCCGATCTACAGCGTGGGCATCCTGCTGGGCGCTGTCTGGGCCGAGGGCGCGTGGGGTCGCTTCTGGGGCTGGGACCCCAAAGAGACTGCCTCCTTCGTCTCTTGGGTCCTTTACGCCGGCTATCTGCACGCCCGTGCCACCAGTGGCTGGGGCCCCAAGAAGGCCGCTTGGATCAACCTCGCCGGGTTTGCGGTGCTCATCTTCAATCTGTTCTTTATCAACATCGTGGTCTCCGGTCTGCACTCCTATGCTGGCCTGAACTGAACGGTTGAGGAGCACTTCGCAGCCTCGATATCTGCTTTAGAAAGCGCAGCATCCAACTCCGCGAAATGAAAGAAACGGGGCCGGCTATCGCCCCGGTCCGACTCGGGCAGGAGACGCTTTTTGGCACCGTGCGAGGCGAGCCGGGTAACCACACTGGGCTAGGTGGAACCGTTCGCGGCACCTCGGGGAAGCCGGTGGCTCCCTGAGTCCGACTACGAAGAGATCGGCAGAACGAAACTGTGAGCTCCCGCAATGAATCCGAACTGACCGGCCGCCGTGTCCGCCCGGCCACCTGGGCGATCCTGGCGTGGATGATCATCATGATCGCCGCCATCCTGGGGGCGTGGAAGGGGTCGGAAGCCCGGTTCGGTGTGCTGTCGGAGATCACCGTGGCCACCGACCGCAGCACCGTCAAGGCTCTGCCCTTCACCGCGACCGACCTGGACGGCAACTCCTTCACCAACCCGGTGCCCGAATTCGTGGTGCGCAGCGAGCACACACTGACCGTCCGATTGTCCACCGAGCTGCGCGAGTCGACGATGAACGTCTACGAGGTGCGTCAGGGCGGTACCAACGAGTACATCGTCGAGGCTGGCGGTGCCGGCGAGCTACTCATTCCGGTGAGCACCCCGGAGCATGGCCCCATCGAGGGCCTAGCCATCCGGTCGGTCCCGATCTTCTATGACAAAGCCGGTGAGCCGTCGATCCTCAACGGCGAATGGTCCGTGTCCTTCGTCTACGAGGACTGAGCGCCCCAGTGGCGGCAGCGGTATCGGCCTGACCATCACTCGCGCACTCGTCGA
>NZ_JAALDZ010000148.1:0-11742 GCF_014145125.1 Dietzia sp. CQ4
GGCGTCCGCGGGCCCGGACTCGCCGTTCTCCTCCCCCACCACCCGGTCCCCCGGCGCCATCGACGAGATCCCGGCCCGCAACAACGCCTCGATGTCGCGATCGGCCTCGGTCACCGGGTCGTACCCCCGCCCCCCGCCCTTGTCGCCGGCGACCAGCGCCTCGAGCTCGCCGTGGAAGTGGCGGCGGGCGATCCTGCCGGTGGCGGCGAGCAGCTCGTCGAGGTGCTCGATCAGGTCAGGGTCCAGGGGGCGGTCGGGCCTCGCAGTCATGGCCCCATGGTGCATCACGGCCACCGGTCGCACGCCGGATCCCACCGCGACATACTCGTTCCCACCCCTCTACACGTGCCCATCCGGATAGCGTGAGCAGACCGAACCGCACGGACGGAGCCGAGATACGTTGAACGACCTCGTGGACTTCATCTCCACCCGCCGGCTCCAGCTCGCCACCGACTCCTGGCAGCACGTCAGCGCGACCGTGCAGGCGGTCCTGCTGGCCACGCTGCTGTCGGTGGCCGTCGGCGTGGCGGTGTACCGCAGCAGGGCCGGCTCCGCCGTGGCCACCGGCCTGGCCGCCACCGCGCTGACCGTGCCCTCGTTCGCGTTGCTGGGACTCCTCATCCCGATCCTGGGGCTGGGCGTGCTGCCCACCATGACGGCACTGGTGATCTACGCGGTGCTGCCGATCCTGCGCAACACCATCGTCGGACTCGACGCCGTCCCCGCGGCCACCGTGGACGCCGCGCGCGGGGTCGGGATGAGCCGGATCGGGGTCCTGGGCCGGGTGGAGATCCCGCTGGCGTGGCCGTCGATCCTCGCCGGGATCCGCGTGTCCACCCAGATGTCCATGGGCATCCTCGCGATCGCCGCCTACGCCAAGGGCCCGGGCTTGGGGAACCTGATCTTCGCCGGGCTCTCCCGGGTGGGGACGCCCACCGCGCTGCCGATGGCGCTCACGGCGACCGTCCTCATCGTCGTCCTCGCGCTCGTCCTCGACGCGCTCCTCGTCCTCCTCGGACGCCTCACCATCAGGGGGAACCAGTGACCACACCCACCGCGCACGACGCCGGCGCCGTGTCCGGGGTGCCCATCACCCTGGACGACGTCACCAAGGTCTACCCCGGCCAGGACCGACCGGCCGTCGACCACGTCTCGCTCGAGTTGCCCGCCGGACGCACCACCGTGTTCGTGGGTCCCTCCGGCTGTGGCAAGACCACGACGATGCGGATGATCAACCGGCTGATCGAACCCACCTCGGGGACCATCACGATCGACGGCCAGGACAACCGGACCCTCGACGCCGACACCCTGCGGCGCCACATCGGCTACGCCATCCAGGCGTCCGGCCTGTTCCCGCACCTGACGGTCGCCCAGAACGTCGGGACCGTGCCCCGGCTCCTCAAGTGGAGGAAGTCGCGCGTGGCGGACCGCGTGGACCAGATGCTGGAGCTGGTGGGCCTCGACCCGGCCGACTACCGCGACCGCTACCCCGCCCAGCTCTCCGGTGGCCAGCAGCAGCGGGTCGGGGTGGCGCGCGCCCTGGCCGCGGACCCGCCGGTGCTGCTCATGGACGAGCCGTTCGGCGCCGTGGACCCCATCACCCGCGCCTCCCTCCAGGACGAGCTCATCCGCCTGCAGGAGGAGCTGCACAAGACCATCGTCTTCGTCACCCACGACTTCAACGAGGCCGTCCGGCTCGGCGACCGGATCGCGGTGCTCGGGCCCGGCTCGTCGGTCCTGCAGTTCGACTCCCCCGAGGCCATCCTCGCCAACCCGGCCGACGAGACCGTGGCCGGCTTCATCGGCGACGACGCGGCGTTGAAGACACTGACCCTCCGGCGGGTGGGGGACGTGGACCTCGGAGAGGCGACGACGGCGAGGGAGTCGGAGGACCCGGCCGACTTCGCCTCCCGCGTACGCGGGACGGACGACGAGTGGGCGGTGGTCCTGGACGACTCCGGGCGCCCCCTGCGCTGGGTGCGCGGGGACCTGGTGGCGCGGATGCCCGACCTGCGTTCCGGTGGCCAGCCGGTGGCCGGCACCGTAACGGTCGACTCCACGCTCCAGGAGGCGCTCGACGGGCTGCTCTCGACCGCCAGCGCGACCACCGTGGTGGTCGACCGTTCCGGGGCGTACCGGGGGACGATCGGCATCGACGACCTGGTGGGAGAGCTCCGGCGCATCCACCACCACCACAACGTCCCCGGTTCCCCGGACCCCGCGGAGCGCTCGTGAGCGCCGCGGCGACCGCCTCCCGCGCCGCGTCCCGCGCGGACTCGGCCCGGTTGGTGGTCCAGCCGGTCCTCATCACGCTGGCCGCGGTGGGCGTGCTGTGGTGGGCCTTCGGGACCGAGCTCGACGAGACCCAGAGGGCCTCGCTCAACGCCTCGTCCATCACCCAGCGCACCCTCGAGCACGTCCAGATCACCTTCACCGTGGCCGCGATCGTGGTCGCGGTCGGGGTGCCGCTGGGGATCCTGCTCACCCGCCGCCGGATGGGTTTCCTCGCGCCCGTCGCCATCGGGATCGCCAACGTCGGCCAGGCGGCACCGGCGATCGGGTTGATCGTGCTGCTGTTCCTGGCCACCAACCGGACCGGCTTCTGGATCGGCGTCCTGCCCGTGGCCGTCTATTCACTGCTCCCGGTGCTGCGCAACACGATCGTGGGGATCCGGAACGTGGATCCCGCGCTCATCGACGCCGCGAGGGGACAGGGCATGACGACGAGCCGGGTCCTGCGCACGGTCGAGTTGCCGCTCGCGGTGCCGTTCATCCTGGCCGGGCTCCGCACCACGCTCGTCCTGGCGGTCGGCACCGCCACGCTGAGCTTCCTGGTGGACGCGGGCGGGCTGGGCATCTTCATCGACACCGGCTACCGACTCCAGGACACCACCACACTCGTGGTGGGTTCCGTCCTGGCGGTGTGCCTGGCCCTGCTGGTCGACTGGCTCGGCGGGGTGGGCGAGGTCCTGTTCAACCCGAGGGGGCTGCGATGACCACCGTGAAGCGACTCCTCGCCTCGTGTCTGGCCACCGTGCTCGTGGCGACCGGGTGCGGGCTGAGCGACGGCGGGTCCGTGCCACTGCCCGTGGGCCCCGGCCCGGACGGCACCGTCCCCGCGCTCGAGGGGGTGCGCGTGACGGTCGGCGGCAAGGACTTCACCGAGGGCGTGATCAGCAGCTACCTGGTGGAGTTCCTCCTGGCCGCCGCCGGGATGGAGGTCTCCGACATGTCCTCGCTGGCCGGGTCAAACAGTTTCCGGCAGGCCCTGGTCACCGGCCAGGTGGACATCGGGATGGAGTACACGGGCACCGCGTGGATGAGCTATCTCGGCAACTCGGAACCCATCCGCGACCCCGAGGGTCAGTGGGTGGCCGTCCGGGACGCCGACCTCGAGGCCCACGACATCCGGTGGCTGCCCCCGACGACCGTCGACAACACCTACTCGTTCGCCATGAGCCGGGCCACCGCGGAGGAGACCGGGCTGCGCACGTTCTCCGATTACGCCCGGCTCGTCCAGACCGATCCGGACTCCGCCGTGACCTGCATGGAGACCGAGTTCTCCGTGCGCCGTGACGGCTGGCCCGGACTGGCCGAGGCCTACGGTTTCGACGCGGCCACGGTCCCGGTGCCGATCATGCAGCCCGGGATCATCTACCAGGCCACCGCCACCGGCCGGGAGTGCCGGTTCGGCGAGGTCTACACCACCGACGGCCGGGTCAAGGGCCTCGACCTGGTTGTCCTGGAGGACGACCAGCGCTTCTTCCCCGTCTACAACCTCGCCACCGTGGTGCGGGGCGAGTTCCTGGACGCGCACCCCGAGATCGAGGAGGTCCTCGCGCCGCTCGTCGAGGTCCTCGACAACGAGGTGATGGTCGAGATGAACATGCGGGTCGACGTCGACGGCGACGATCCGGCGCTGGTCGCGAGGGATTTCCTGGTGGACCGGGGACTGGTCTCCGCGGAGTGACCGCGCGTCCGGTCGTGCAGAGCGCGGCGAAGAGGCGAACAATCGGGGTCAGGTACCCGAGGAGGACACTCATGACCAGGAACCCGCTGGCCGCGATCCCGAGGTCGGCATCGCGCCTTCCGCGGATGGCGCCGGACATGACGCTGCTTCCGGCCGGTCGGATCGTCACCCTCACCGACGACGTCACCACCAGGCTCTACGACACCGGCGAGGAGCACCTCACGCCGGTCGTCCTGCTGCACGGGATGGCCGCCACCGGGATGCTCAACTGGTATCAGACCTTCCAGCGTCTGCGGGGCGAGTACCGGCTCATCGCCTACGACCAGCGCCGCCACGGGATGGGCCACGGCGGCCCGTTCGACTTCGGGGCGCTGGGCGAGGACGTGCTGCGCGTCTCCGACCACCTGGAGTTGGAGAAACCGGTCATCGGCGGGTACTCGATGGGCGGCATCGTCGCCCAGCTCGCGGCCCGGCGCGACCCCTCCCGCCTCGGCGGACTGGTGTTGGCCGCCACCGGTACCGGTGCCCAGCGCAACGCACTGGAGAAGATCACGATGGGATCGCTGACCCGGGGCGCCCCCGTGCTCAACGCCGTACCCGTCGAGGTGGCCAGGGAGATCGACGACGAGGTGCCCAGCGCCTACACCTGGGCGATGCGGGAACTGGCCTCCGTGCCCCTCGCGACCCACAGGACGGTGATCACGGAGGTGGCCCGGTTCAACTCCACGTCGTGGCTCCACGAGCTGGAGCTGCCCGTCGCGGTCGTCAAGACCATGCGCGACATCGCCTTCCCCCGGTGGATCCAGGACGAGATGGCAGATCTGTTGCCGCACAGCGCGGTGTTCCCGATCAGCGCCGGCCACGCCGCGTGCGCGACCCATCCCGGGACCTTCGCCCGTCGGATGCGCACGGCGATCGGCTGGGTGGTGTCCAACTCGCATTGAGGACGCACCGCGATCGCCGAGGCCGGTGCCGTCGGCGGGGTCGGTGCTGCTACAGCGCGGAGTACCGCACGGCCGTGACGACGAAGACGACGATCGCGACCCCACCGAGGACGACCCCGACCAGTCCCCGGCGCGGGTCCGGCTCCTGGTTGGTGAGCCACCCCGTGGGCCACCGCGCGAGCAATCCGAAGGCGACGGCCATCAGCGCGGCGAGGAACGCGATGATGTTGAGCAGTGGAACCCAGGACAGCGCCAGGGACCCCACCCCCAGCACCAGTGACCGGGTGCCCAGGTCCATGCCCTCGGACGATCTCTTCCTCGGGGAGGCGGCGTCGGAACGGGGGCGCAGCGGCATACGGCCAGCCTAACCGCGCCGCCCGGAAATCGGCTCAGCCCAGGAACTGCTAGGCCAGGAACTGACCGTCGACGAATCCCGCCAGCAGGACCGCGAACCCGCCCATCTCCCCCACGATGAGTGCCAGCATCCCGACCCGCAGCATGGTCGACGGGTGTTCGAACTGGTTGGTCGTGTCCCGCAGCGCGCCGTGGACGATGTAGCTGGCGATCGCCACCACGAAGAAGAACACCAGGACCCCCGCCGCCGCGAGGTTCACCCACGTGGGCCAGCTGCTCAGCTCCACGAACGCGGCGATGAGCAGGATCGCGAAGGAGTAGAGCAGGGCCGCCCGGTGCGCGATGTCGACGTAGGGGTGCGCGAGGTGGTCCGCGCTCGTGGCCATCTGCCGGTACTTCCACACCCCCAGCCCCAGGGCCAGCAGGAAGACCAGTCCGGCGGCGAGCAGCGTGAGCCGCGTGTCGAGGCCGAGATCGACCGTCACCGCCGACAGGGTGGGGGAACTGAGCGGGTCCATGGGTCCTTCCGGGGACGATGAGCGATACGGCTGACTCGAGTACCCACCGACCCTAGGGCAGAGTCGGGCACCGCACCGGGGTCACCTCGCCCGACGGTCACCTCGCCCGACGGTCGCCGGGCCCGGGATTGTCGTCACGTCGGGCCACCCACGAGAATGCTGCGTATGCCACGACTCCGAGAACTCGCGGGCCGGCCCGACGTCAGGACCGACCTGCTGCAGATCGTCAAGAGCGTGATCGCCGCCACGGCCGCGTGGTGGCTCTCCGCGCACGTCCTGGACTCGCCGTTGCCGTTCCTGGCGCCGTGGACCGCCCTGCTCACCGTGCACGCCACCGTCCACAGGTCGCTCTCCCGGGGAGTGCAGACGACGGTGGCGTCCGCGATCGGCGTCGGCCTGTCCTTCCTCATCGGGTTCTACCTGGGCGTCAACGTGTGGACCTTCGCCCTGGCGATGTTCGTGGGTCTGGCCGGCGCCCGGATCACCTGGATCCGGGACGAGGGCGTCGCGATCGCCACCACCGCGGTGTTCGTGCTCTCCAGCGGGTTCTCCGACCAACAGCCCCTGCTCCTCGACCGCATCATCGAGGTCGCCGTCGGGGTGGGGATCGGCGTGCTGGTCAATCTCCTGATCATCCCTCCGATGCGGGATCAACAGGCGGCCAGCCACGTGGACCGCATCGACCGCCGGATCGGGGACATCCTCATCAACATGTCCGACGAGTTCTCCACCTCCTGGGAGACCGACGCCGCCGACGCGTGGAGACGCGAGATCGAGTCGGTGTCCGACGAGGTCGAGACCGCGTGGGGAACGGTGCACTTCGCCCGCGAGAGCCGCCGCTCGAATCCCCGCCTGGCCCGCCAGCGCCTCGGCCGCGGACAGCCTGCCGGCGAGGGGGTCGACTACGAGGAGGTGCTGGGTCGCGTCGACGAGGCCGTCTCGCACATGAGGCACCTCATCCGCACTCTCCACGAGGCCACCTATGCGGAGGGGCCGTGGGACGAGCGCTTCCGCAGCGAGTGGGCCTCGATCGCTCGAGACGCCGGCCACGCGATAGCCGATCCCGATGCCGAGATGGCGTCCATCCACGACCGCCTGGTGGGGTTGACGCACGCCATGGCCGAGGACGGCCGACTGCCCCGGGACTCCTGGCCGGTCTACGGCTCGTTGCTGACCAGCATGTTCCACATCGCCGTGCTGATCGACGACGTCGCCTCGGAGCGGGAGGTCCGGTAAGGGGCCTAGCGCTCCCCCCGGCCGGCCTCCCGCTGTTCGGCGTCCAGGCGGGCGACCCTCCGGGCCCCGGCGAGTTGCCGATAGGAGGACTCGACCAGCTCGGCGACCTCGTCCCAGTCCACGGAGCCCGGATCGCCCGCCCCGTGTTCCCCGGGCCGGTCCAGTGGCAGCGCCCGCCATCCCCGGACGCCGACGTAGGCGGGCACCACGATGCGCGGGTCCTGCTCGAGGGCCGGCAGGTCCTCGGGGTCCGGGAGGAACAGCAGGGCGCGGGCGAGCAGGGGATCCGCGTGGTCCCCCTTGACCGTTCCGCCGTAGGAGGCGAAGACCTTGGTGGTGTACCAGTTCGGCCGCCCGTGCGAGATCTTCTCCGCGGCGTCGGGGAGCGCCAGGCAGATCCGACGCAACCGGGCGAGCAGCGGATCGGAGTCGTCGAACATGATCGGGTGGCCCATGACTACAGCCTCACGTCGTTGTAGGCGCGCTCGTCCTCGATCGGCTCCAGGTGGGTGGTGATGTGGGAGTGCGGGAGCGCGGCATGGATCTCCTGCTCGACCTTCTCCACCAGATCGTGACCCCGCTCGACACTCCAGTCGCCGGGGACGAGCGCGTGGAACTCGACGAACCGCCACCGGCCGGACTCGCGGGTCCGCAACTCGTGGAAGTCGACCCGACCCGGCTGCCGGTGCCTGTCCAGTACCTCCTGGATCGCCCTGTTGTCCTGCTCGGGGAGTGTCGCGTCCATCAGCCCCATCCCGGACTCGTGGACGAGCCTGTACCCGATGAACAGGATGTTCAGCCCCACCGCGATCGCGACGACCGGATCGAGGAACTCCCAGCCGGTGATCCACACCAGGGTCACCCCGACCACGACGCCGACCGAGGTGACGACGTCGGTGATCAGGTGTTTCCCGTCGGCTTTCAGGGTCGGCGACCGGTGTCGGACCCCGGCCCGGATGAGCAACGTCCCCACGATTCCGTTGATCACGGCCGCCACGACGGAGATCGCGAGGCCCAGTCCGAGGGACTCGATCGGCACGGGGTTGATGAGTCGCTCGACACCCGTGTAGAGGATGAAGGTCGCGGCCACGAAGATCATCGCGCCCTCGACCACGGCCGAGAAGTACTCGGCCTTGGAGTGGCCGTACTGGTGGTCGTCGTCGGCCGGGCGCTCGGCGACGGTGATGGCGATGAGCGCGACCACCGCGGCCACCAGGTTGACCACCGACTCGGCCGCGTCGGCGAGCAGCCCGACCGATCCGGTCACCCACCAGGCCACCATCTTGAGCGAGATGGTGACGATCGACGTGGCCACCGACAGCCACGCGAACTTCTTGAGAGTCGACACGTCATGTGAGCGTAGTCCGCTCGTGGGACGACGTCCCCCCTGCCGAACGCCGGATGTCGGTAGGGTCGTAGACATGCATGTAGGACTTGCCTGGCTCGCAGTTGCGGTGTTGCTCGCCGCCGGTGAGGCGGCGGGCGGGGAGTTGTTCCTGATCATGCTCGCCGGGGGTGCACTCGGCGGGGCCGCCGCGGCCGCGCTCGGCGCGCCGGTCTGGGGGCAGGCCCTGGCGTTCGCCCTCGTCTCGATCATCCTCGTCGCGGGGGTACGACCCCTCGTGCGCCGGCGCCTCCTGTCCGCGCTCCCCGAGCACGACACCAACACGGCCGCGCTGACCGGACGCGACGGCACCGTGGTCGAGGCGATCGGGCCGGCCGGCGGCCTCGTGCAGATCGCGGGGGACACCTGGACGGCGCGCCCGCTCATCGAGGGCGAGACGTTCGACGCGGGGGACAAGGTCCTCGTGCATGAGATCGAAGGGGCCACCGCGATCGTCGTGCGTGGCATCTAGAGAGCGCGAGTCCGACACACAGCCGACAGCACGACACAACAGGAGGAAACCATGGGTGGCTTGATCTTCCTTGCCGTCATCGTCATATTGATCGCCTCGGTGGTGGTGAGCTCGGTGAAGCTCATCCCGCAGGCGGAGGCCGCGGTCATCGAGCGGCTCGGCCGCTATCAGCGCACGGTGAGTGGTCAGCTCACCCTGATCATCCCGTTCATCGACCGGGTCCGCGCGAAGGTGGACCTGCGCGAGCGGGTGGTCACCTTCCCGCCCCAGTCCATGATCACCGAGGACAACCTCACGCTGAACATCGACACGGTCGTCTTCTTCCAGGTCACCGACCCCAAGGCCGCGGTCTACGAGATCAACAACTACATCGTCGCCGTCGAGCAGTTGGCCACCACCACGCTCCGCAACGTCGTCGGTGGGCTCACGCTCGAGCAGACGCTCACCAGCCGCGACATGATCAACAAGCAGCTCCGTGGGGTACTGGACTCCGAGACCGGCCGCTGGGGCCTGCGCGTGGCCCGTGTCGAGCTGCGGTCCATCGACCCGCCGCTGTCGATCCAGGAGTCGATGGAGAAGCAGATGAAGGCCGATCGCGAGAAGCGCGCGACGATCCTCACCGCCGAGGGGCAGCGCGAGGCCGCCATCACCACCGCCCAGGGCGCCAAGCAGGCCTCCATCCTCGACGCCGAGGGCAACAAGCAGGCCTCGATCCTCAACGCGGAGGCCGACCGGCAGTCGCGCATGCTCCGTGCCCAGGGTGAGCGGGCCGCCCGCTACCTCGTGGCGGAGGGCCAGGCGGCCGCCATCGCCCGCGTCAACGCGGCCGTCAAGGCCTCCAAGCCCACGCCGGAGATGCTGGCCTACCAGTACGTCCAGAACCTGCCGGAGATGGCCAAGGGCGACGCGGCCACGATGTGGATGATCCCCTCGCAGTTCGGGGACTCGCTGGAGAACTTCGCCAAGGCCGTGGCCAAGAAGGACGACGACGGGGTGTTCCGCTACGAGCCGCCCGCCACCGATGACGACGCAGATCTGCCGTCGGCCCCCGAGCACTGGTTCGACACCTCGACGGACCCGGAGATCGCCCGGTCCGTCGCGGCCGCCGAGGCCGCCGCGGAGGGGGCGTCGTCGTCCGCGACCGCCACGGAGAAGCCGAAGTCCAAGCCCAAGCCCGGGGTCTTCGACATGGTCCCCTCGTCCGAGGGCGGGATCGCCCCGGACGACACCCCCGCCCTCTCGGGCTCGCAGGGGGCACAGCCGGGGCAGCCCGCCGGCATCGACCCCGGCGTGGATCTCGAGCAGGGCCTGCAGCAGGGCGCATACCCGGTCGACGAGGCCGGCCGGGACCGTCCCTGACCCGATCCGGCCGGGTCGCGGGCGCCGCCACGACCACTGGAAGTAACATGCCCGTGTGGCACGTAACAGTGGACGCGGTGGCGCCCAGCCACCCGATGCCGAGGACATCCGTCTGATCGAGGCGGCGGCCTCGGTGTTCGCGGAACGCGGTATCAAGGGCGCGAGCACCGACGACATCGCCAGAGCGGCCGGGGTGACGCGGGTGACGTTGTACCGCAGGCTCGGTCCGCGCGAGCAGATCCTCCGCGCGCTGTACGCCCATGAGGCGCAGCGACTGATGATGTCGGTCAACGCGCGGTTCACCCCGTTCGAGTCCCTCGAGTGGGATCCGGTCCGGCACGTCGAGGACCTGCTCGTCGGTACGGTCTTCGACATCCGTAGGAGCGAACTGCTCCAGCGCCTCGTCGAGGTGGACAAGGTCGAGGCCATGGCGATGCTCGCCGGTCAGTCCGACTCGGTTCTGGGCGCGATCACCGGGATCGTCGCGGAGTTCATCCGGAGCACCTGGAACGCCGACGTCCACACCCGACCGATGGACGCGGACGAGTTCGACACGCTGTCCCGCGAGGTCGGCAGTGTCGTGGGCCGCTTCCTGCACTCCATCGCCGTGATGCCGGACGGCCCGCCCGTCCTGGAGACCGAGGACGAGATCCGGGCGCTGGCGCGGCGGGTGCTGGTCCCGATGATCCTGCAGCGCTGAGGCAGTGCCTCAGAGCGCCGCGGGCACCTTCTCCCCGCCCAGTTCATGGGCCAGCGCGGCCCTGAGCCCGGGGTAGCGGAACGGGTGGTCGACCGCGCGCAGGACCGCCGGGTCGACCCTCTGGTCGGCCAGCGCCAGCTCGTCCGCCCCGCGGCTGCCCAGGACCAGGCCCGGCGCGAAACCGGGGACCGGGACCACGGTCGGACGGTGGAGCACCGAGCCCAGGACGCGGGTGAACCGCGCGTTGGTGACCGGTTCCGGAGCGACGGCGTTGACGGTTCCGGTCAGCGACGGGTCGACGACGGCACGGAGGTAGATGTCGGTGAGGTCGTCGAGTGCGATCCAGGACATCCACTGCCTGCCCGACCCCAGTCGCCCACCCAGGCCCGTCCGGGTGATGGCGGCCAACGGGGGCAGCATCCCGCCCGCTCCGGACAGGACGAGCCCGGTGCGCATGGTCACCACCCGGACGCGCGAGCTGCGGGCGGGCTCGCAGGCGGCCTCCCACTCGGCCACGATCTCGGCCAGCGGCCCGGGTCCCGGCCCGGCCTCCTCGGTGAGGAGCCGGTCCCCGCAGTCGGCACCGTAGTAGCCGATGGCGGAGGAGGACACCATGGCCGTGGCGCCGTCCCGCGCGGCGACCAGCTCGGCGAGCCTACGGGTGGGCCCGATCCGGCTGTCGCGGACCGTCGCCAGGTGGTGGTCGGTGAAGCGGCCCGCGATGGAGGCGCCCGCCAGGTGCACCAGCACGTCCACGCCGTCCAGGAGCGTCGGATCGGGGTCCGCGGTGTCCCACCTGCGTTCG